>JAKAAU010000090.1 GCA_021802165.1 Thermoplasmata archaeon | reverse complement strand
ATATTCTGATTCGCATAATCATTTATGGATGTTTCGGGATATATAATATTAGCTATTGCTTTAATCGATGGATTACTATTCGGGCTTGCCATTAAAAAGGGAATTGTTTCGGCTATCTTGCTCATAATAGCATTTGTGCTGGCTAGTTATGCCGGGCTTTCATTCGTACCCAACGTTTCATTCAGCAAGGTATACACATATGCAAAGACATTTTTCATTGACAATATAAGCAAAGCGCCAGGGTTAGTAAGCCTTGGACATGTTGGATCAGTTACGCTTGTGCTTGTATTATTCCTCATAGGCCTCGGTGTTGGAATCTGGAAAGGATAAAAATACCGGAAAATAATTAAATTAATAATTTATTTATAACTTTTTAAAATTTCTGGAAATGAATCCAGATAGAAATAATTGGTATTAAAATGCCCATTCGGGTATTCCTTATAATAATGGTCAATTTGATTTCTTTTCAATATTTCATGTATCATATTCATTCCGATGTTTATTTTGTACTCGTCCCTGTTGCCAGTCTGCAATATTATTTTCTTGCCTTTTAGCTTTTCCACTTCACCGGAAAGCCGGTTAACAGGGTCAAATTCCAGCCATTTATTCCATACATCTGGAAGTATTTCACCTGTGTCTATTGAAAATGGGAGCTGTATATTTTTCCCGTCTGGAGAATAGGAAGCGGCCATTGCCACAACGTTGTATGTCTCCAGTTCATCCTGGCTGTGTACCATTTGCTGGCGATACGATTCAATAAAGCCCTCCAGCGTTTTTCCTTTCATTGTGAGGTATGCAGTTGAAAAATCCGGTAGATAACAGTATGGAAAATATGAATCGCCCGATATGTCTATAAATCCTTTGAAGATCTCCGGGTAATCCAGGGTGATAGAAATTGAGCCGAATCCCCCTGATGACTTCCCGAATAGATAAATGTCACGATTTCCATACAAACTATGTATATAATCTACCAGATCACGGGCAATAAAACTTTTATAGTTTCCAATTGCAGTTGAATCTACAAACTGGTTTCCTCCAAATTTTGTCATAGTATCTGGAAGAATCATAATGTAACCATATTCGGTGTCAAGCTTTTCAAGCAGATCTTTAAAATCGAAAGATGTATAACTTTTATTGAGGAAACTGTTTCCGGACCCAAAAAATCCTGGAAGTCCTATAAATACAGGTGTACTGGATTTTACATTGTTCTCTATCTTTATTATTTCCCTGTTATATTCATCCCTGAGAGGATTGCCTTTCAGAGATTCTGCCACCAATTTGTCTACAATAATTTCATGCATACTGGTCAATGTTTCAGACGTATAAAGATTTGAGCTTGAATTTTTAATTAATAGCAGAGTGAACAATTATACCAAAAGTTTATTTACCATTATATTTATCTATACAGTGGAGGTGCTTCAATGGTCAGTTTCATGACACGTTATGACGATGACGACGATGATGATGGGGACGAGGATGAAGATGACGAGTAATATTGCTGTCTAGAATTGTTTCCTGTAAATGCTTTTTATCTGTTTTTGATTTTTTATTTAATGCTGTAGATTAAGATTATATAGCCAGTACATATAATTATTCATGAATATAGTGGTTATTGGCGGAGGTGCAGCAGGAATGTCCGCAGCATCCAAAGCAAGGAGGATGGACAAAACTGCCCGCATAACTGTAATTGAACAGACAGGATATGTGTCCTATGCTGAATGTGGAATGCCATATTATCTTTCAGGGTATTTTGAGGATTCTGGTGAACTTCTTCATTACCCCCTAAGTGAATTTACGGAACATAGAAACCTGGAAGTAATTACAGGCACGAAAGTTGAATATATAAATCCGGGTGAAAAATATGTATTCGCAGGGAACAAGAAGTTTCCTTATGACAAACTCGTTATAGCCACCGGGGCGGAACCACGGATACCTGATGAATTTAAAGGGTATGCATATGCCCTGAGAAATATGGATGACGCAATAGGCATAAAGGAAAAGATAAAAGGGCTGAACAATGTAACTATAATAGGTGCAGGTGTCCTGGGCACTGAACTTTTTTCACTGCTTTCACATAAATTTAAAGTAAAGTTAATTTCCAAACATGAATACGTACTCCCGCATATGGATAGTGATATGGGGAATATACTCACTTCCATAGTGAATGAAAGCGGAAATGAGATTGAATATAACTCTATCCCATCAGCAATATCAGGAACACCGGGCAATTATCAGGTAACTACCGGTAATGGGCCATTCAATACACAGATTGTAATTTTTGCTACTGGAATTAAACCATCAACAGAACTTGCAGAGAAAGCCGGATTGGAGCTTACTGCAGATGGGCTCATCAAGGTAAATGACTTTTTGCAAACATCGAATTCAGATATTTACGCCGCCGGCGATAATGTAGCAACAAAAAATATTGTTACCGGGTCATATGGATACTACCCCCTGGCACAGATTGCAAATAAAATGGGAAGGACTATTGGAATTAACATGTTCGGAAATAGCAGGGTGTTTCCTGGAGCGCTGGGGACCACAATAATAAATGTCTTTGGTTACCAGGTCGGATATACCGGAATAAATGAAGCCACTGCAAAGAAAACCGGGATTGATTATGGAAGCGTTTACATAAAAGCAAAGAGCAAATCAAATTATCTGCACGGCTCCAATATATTCTTGAAAATTATTTATAATAAAAAAACAGAAGAAATTATGGGTGGGCAGATTATTGGCAAAGACAATGCAGCTTGGAGGCTAAATGTAATAGCCACAGCCATATCCGGCCATATGAATCTATATGACCTGTTATACAATGACCTTGGCTACGAGCCGGAGTACGGCCCTGTATGGGACCCGATAATAATTTCAGCAAGCCTTGCATTAGATAAAGAGAATAAAAAGGTATGAAAAAACTATCATCAGTATAACGAGCGCAGCCATTCCAAGAATCGCGCGGAATGTTTTTTTGTTATATATTACAAAAAGAAAAAAATTTACAATTTCACGCATTTTTAACTTTGATTTTCCCTGTGTCCTCTTGACAAATACAACAGGATATTCAGTAATTTTAAATCCATTGTGTGCCAGCCTGCTTACTATATCAACCTGGCCAACGTAACCATTTTCTATATCTACCTGCTTCCCAAGGTAATCACATGCCTTTCTGCTGTATACCCTGAATCCGGATGTACAGTCATTCAGATTTATATCAAATGATATCCGGAATAGCATATTGGCGATCCTGCTTATGATTTTACGGATAAATTCATCATTTGTTATACCCTTATCTGTGTATCTAGACCCTATAACCAGATCTGAAGAAGTTCTTATAGCCTGATCTATCAGCCCGGGTACATCTTCAGGCCGATGGGAAAGGTCAGCGTCCATTACCACAACATACTCGGTGCCACTTAACCGCATTCCGTCTATTTCTGCGCTTATAAGCCCCAGCCTGCCACCCCTGAAAAGGAAATGCACATCAGGATATTTTTTAACCAGGTCTGCTGTGCCATCTGTTGATTGGTCATCTATGATATATATTGATGAAATGTTGTCATCTGCAAGAGCAGGTATTAGCCTGTTTAAATTTTCTTTTTCATTCAGGGCAGGAATTACAACAGAGGCATTATATTGCATATATAAACGGAATAGTATTTTTCCTATTAAAATATTGCAGTGTATGTGTAACCATGATAAAAAGGTGGATATCAGGAAGCTACTCGACCTTAAATGTTGAAAGGAGAGATATTTTATGCACTCCTCGGCGCAGGGAACTGGATACGGCCGAAAATTCTATTGTGGCACTATCCAGGACGGACCTATATACTTTATAATCAGGCAAGTTAACAGAGGTTAGTTGCCCTATAACACATGCTGGTATGCGATTATAAATGGTATTTATCCGGATAAAACAACCCGGGCAGAATTATTTAGTATTATTTTTTTCTGCGGTTAACTGGAATTTTTCGAGCCTTATATCTTCTATCCTTGTTAACCTTCCTCCAACTGTAAATACCCTTTCATCGGTTTCTATAAGGAAAGAATTTTTGTATCCAGGTATTACATCTGTTCCCTTTACGTTACCGCTAATATCAATTTCACCGTTCTGGGTTTCTCCTATTACCCTCCCGGTTAATTTATATCCATTGTTCATGAATACATTTATTGCCTCACATGATATCCATGAAGTCTTAAATTCCCATTTTTGTCTAATCTGGAACTTTGATATGTAAATTGACGGTTTCCATACAATATTGTAGTAATAATAATTAATGATGTGTATCATTTCCTGTTCCTGGAAATCAAGTGCGTATTTTGCCCGAGCACTTACATTGTCCACATAAACTATTGCCTCATCTCTATCCTTTATCATGATTTCCGGTGAAATTCCTGGCCTCCTTTTTATAACAACCCTGTTAACAAGTTCACTTATATCATAACGGTCAGAATCAGGGAATATTGTAAGTATTACAGAAATGCCTCTATCGGCTGCATCCAGTATATACCTATCAAGGTATTTTAAAAGCGGGAGCCGTAAAGAAAGTATTATTTCTGTTTCTGCATTAATTACCATATTTTTCATCTGTTCCCGGATTAAATTTGTATTGTCTAAATACCATAAATATGGATTATATTTGGTCATTTCCGGTTCTGAAACTTTTACATATTCTGTCAATTCGTCCTTGTATGCTGTCATATCCTCTATTATTTTATTAAGTGCGATATCAACTGGAACTGCCCTGTATATTTTTTTCTTTCCAGGGCTTATTTCAATTAATCCTTTATTTAAAAGATTGTTAAAAAGATCATAAACTCTCGGTTGTGGAACGCCAGCGGTCGATACTATAGATGTGGATGTCTGAGGCCCATTCAACAACAGTGTCTTATAAACCTTTATCTCATATGGCGATAGGCCAAATTTCGATAATTTGCTAAATAATTCATCACCGGTCATATACGTTTATTGTAATTATCTAAATAAATATTTATATTGAAAAATAAAAAATTATAATTTTCCTATATCTCTTACTACATTTATATCCAGCGGAGATTCTCCTGGAGTCCAGTCTGCTGGTATTGCACACATATGGCCTTCCCCTTCCGGTGTGTCGTGAAGTACTTTCAGGCCCATAAATGCACCATATATATGCCTGACATCCTTTCCAAGGCCATCATTGAACATGGCTTCATACTGGATTTTCCCTTCAGGGTCAACAATGACAAGCCCCCTCTGTGCCTGGTATCCCTTTGCATCAAGGAATCCATAGTTTTTCGCAATCTCCTTTGTATAGTCGTCAATCAGAGGTATCTTGCTCTTGCTTACCCTGGGAGATGTATCGCACCATGCCTTGTGGGAAAACACTGAATCCTCGCTAATTCCAAATACCTGGGCCCCTTCCTTAAGGAATTTATCATATGACCCCATAAGAGCCTCAATATCTGTTGCACAGACAAATGTGAAATCTCCTGGATAAAAGGTCAGTATAACCCACTTGCCTCTATAATCTGACAATTTAATCTTCTTTATCTCTTTCTTTTCCGGAAAATAAGTTTCCGTTTCAAATTCAGGTGCTGATTCTCCTATCTGTAACATTTTTATCGATATTGGATAATTATATCTTATATTAATTTAATCCTTATAAATAAAATATAAATAAAAGGTAGGCAAATCAATTTTACTGTATAGTAAAGGCTAATGTAGGGGTCATTCTGACTATACAGGTTAATGTAAGCATTAATGCGGTAAAAGTAAAGTTAATTGCCCGGTGACCCCGAAAATATAATATGCTTTATAAGTGGAATTTCCAGGCAGAATATAAATTTAAATGCAATTCCCCTGGCTTTGTGGAAAATAGTGAGATCAAACAGCTTATCCCGGAACCATTCAGGTGGTTGCTGGTTCCTTTACATTAAGCATGGATTGATTAGTTCCGGAAATATTTCCAGCCATTCAAAATTACTCAGTTCAATTAATTTAAATTCATGCATATAATTAGATATAACATGTATTAGGATAAAAAAACTTAATTAGATATACATAATTCCTATTTATGAACTTCAAGAATAACGAGGAAGATTACATTAAAACAATTTTTTCATTATGCGAAGCATTCGGCAGTGCCAATGAAAATATGGTAAGCAAGGATCTTGGAGTATCTATGGCTACTGTGTCTGAATATCTTTCAAAACTTGAAGGGAAAGAACTTATAACCAGGAACAATAGAGATATATACCTGACAAAGCAGGGTTACTCAATGGCTATACCTGTAATCAGAAAACACCGGGTCTCAGAGGTGTTCGCAGTAAAAATGCTTGAGGTCCCATGGGAATATTCACATTCTGCAGTTATGGATATAGAACATACAATAGAAGACAAATATTTTGATAGATTCTCCAAAAACCTTGGAAATCCGCTTACCTGCCCACACGGTAATATGATATATTTTAACCATGAAATAAAAGATATTAATGCTTTAACAGCTAATTCAGGTAAATATAAATTAAATAGGAAAAAAGTTAATAATCCCTGAAAAAGGGAGAGAACCCACACACACACATACACTTTTTAACATACGCATTATTTCACTTATTCCTTTTTCATAAAGCACTTAACATTAAAAAGACCTCACTAG
>JAKAAU010000089.1 GCA_021802165.1 Thermoplasmata archaeon | reverse complement strand
ATATAGCACACTTTTGGGATATTATAATATTTTTATATATTCTCAATTATAACCGTCCTAAATTAAGTGGAATAGATCATACTCCCTCCTTTTATTATCAATATCCGGTGATACAAGCCTCAATTCCAATCCATTCCTGAACCCTACAATCTTAGAGTTGAACGTTTCCTCTTTTATTACAGTATAATCGGCATTCTTCCTGAGCCTTGAAACAAAGTTAATATTATTCTCCTTTAATTCCTTAAGCCTGTCATAGCTATAGTACCCTAAATCAAATGTTAAAACAGTATTGCCAGACATGTATTCGTTTATATGCCATAACAGATCATCAAATACTTTGGAATCATTTACATTTGCAGGTGTTATTATTGCCTTCAATGGCAATGCATAGTGATTTGTTTTAGCTGCAATATGGATCTTTATCCCATTTCTCCTTTTCTCCCTCTGGTATATGCCGGAACCATTAACCATTGTTTCTATAAATGTAGAATCTATTGCCAGAATACTGTATAGTTTGTCAAGATAATCATGGTATATATCATACCTGTGTGCCTTTATGAATGTGTTTAAAAGGCTGTAGAATACCTTCTCAGATATAGTGTATGGCCTTTTATTGTTGAGCTTTGACAGCTGTGATTTGCTTATTCCATTGTTATATGCTATATCTGTAAGGTCATTCTTTTTAATTATCCCTTTTGCTAATATGGATAGATGTGCTGACAGGTTAAACTTCTTAGAATAGCTGTCTATGCCTATTCCTTCAACCTTTGATTCCCTTGATATTTTATTGCAGTGTTTTTTAAGAATTTTATTGACATGCTTGAACATGATTATAAATTAAGGCTCTTCGCACTTTCGTATGGGTAAATAAAAATGATAGACCGCAGAGAGGCTTCATTTATTGGGTTTTATCGCTCATCATAAAAGACTGGTCTCGCTGGGCATCCGCTAACTCCCACTGACCTTAAAAAACCGGCTTTCCTTGTTATCCCATTGATGGGGACCCACATGAAAGTGGGAAGAACCTAAATTAAATCATAGAATAAATATGATACGGTCATACATAATGGTTAAATACTGGAAACTGGTATGTTATTATTGGAATTGTTTTTGAGATTATTGGTATCATAGCTTTTTTATTGGCAGGTAATGCACCAGAACTATTTCTAGCAAGGGCTATGCAGGGTTTAGCAAGTGGTGCAATATCTGGTCCAGCAGGTGCATTATTATTTCATTATCGTGGAAAAACAGGTGCAATCCTAACATCTTTTTCAACATCATCAGGAATCGCGGTGGGGCCATTACTTGGCGGTTTTATGGCTGAATATTTACCTTTCCCTTTAAAACTGGTATATATTATCTCATTAATAATTACTATAATTCCTTTTATTTTTATTATTCCTGTAATAAATAGATTCAGAATAGATAACAATCATAATGTTTTTAAATTCCATTTTCCAAAACTGGATATGGAAGCAAAGAATTTATTTATATTAAGTGCAGCCACAGCATCTATTGCCTGGTCTATTACCGTATTTTATTTGTCTTTGTCACCGTTTTATATTATAGAGTTATTGAACATTTCAAATATAGCAATAACAGGTTTATTAGTATTTTTGATGTTAGTAATATCTTCAATAATGCAGATTTTATCAATGAAAATTAATATATTTAATTCTTTAACTATTGGGATAATTTCTATTATTATTGGCATTATCCTCATTATTGTATCATTGCCGTTTAAATCTATATTAATTTTTAGTGCAGCAACAATCACGATTGGAATAGGGGGCGGATTTGCCTTTACAGGAGCTACCAGGGGAATCAGGACAATTGCACCTCCATTAAGAATGGGTAATGTTTTATCAAATTATTATATGATACTTTATTTCTGTATGGGATTTTCTGATATTATTCTAGGACTTATAGATAATATGTTAGGATTATTCAATGGGATTTTATATTATGGTTCCAGTTTAATAATTATTTCATTAGTAATTATAATATTTCTATATAGGCATAGAATGAAAATAATTATAGATTAATATCGTTTTATATTAGATTTTTATTATATAAATATTATTGATTTTTATTTCTCACCATTCCTGGATTCTTCTTTGAATCTCTTCAGCAGCTCCGGATCCTTTAAAATTTCTTCCAGGATTTCCTCAATCATTTTATTTTTGAATCCTTCCGGGGCTTTTTCCAGGATGCTCTTGGTCATTCCAGGTATAACAGAGGAGCTTTTCAGTGTGGACACAATATTGTTTTCCTTATCCTTGTATTCCAGGGCCAGCTTCTCATTGAATGGCATAAAGCAATTTGTGCAGTATAATGCAGTTGAAGCGTTTAAATGGTCGCATCTCGGGCATTTCTTAGGCTTTTCCTCTATTATCCGATCCTCATCTACATGTATTCCATAGGCTTTTAGGATCGCATTATCCTGGCCCCTTCCAGACAAATGCACATATATTGCAGTCATCTGGCTACCATGCACCCATCCCATTTGATTCTCACGTGGTGCTTCCGGAACTTTAGAAGCCAGCATTGAGGCCCTGGTATGCCTGAACAGATGCGGATATATCCTTTTCTCTATTCCTGCACGCCTTCTCACATTAATAAATAATCTTCTGATAGCAGTATATTGCAGCTGCTTATGCATGGTAGTACCCTGCAGGCCGGTAAAAAGGTATTCATCCCTGCCATCCTTGGTTTTTAAGTAATCCCTCAGGTAAGCGATTGAATCTCCTATTATCCTTACACTGCGGTTTCCCGTCTTTCCATGCACATGCAATAATGCACCGTATTCATCATAAACAACATCTTTTATCCTCAGGTCCAGTATTTCCCCTATCCTGCACCCTGAATCGTATGGAATGGAGATAATTGCCTTATCCCTGGCATTGTTGCAGTTGTTAATCATTTCATCTATATCTGCCCTGGTAATAAGATCCATCTTCTTGTCATGGCTTGGCTTCCGGCTAACTTTAAGATTTGCCATATAATCGGGTAGTGTGCCAAATTTCCATCTGTAGAACCGTTTCATCACGTTTTCATAATCAATTAAAGTCTGGTCCGTGTATTTTTTCTTGAAGTCCAGGAGCATTGTTATAATTGCCCTCTTGTCCGGGTTAAGGAACTTATCCTGAAGATTGTTGTAAATAATCCTTAGCTTTGTCAAATAGAATAATTCCCTGAAACCTGTTATGCCTGTTATCTTGACTTCATCAACAAAATCTAATATTGCATTCCTGGCTTCTGCGTTTATCTTCCCTAATCTTGTATGCTCTGATTTTATATCCCTTTCTACCCCATATATTGCCATTACTTTGCTATTGATACAGAGGGATTTAACCTTTTAGCAGTAAGCCGCCGACGGGATTCGGTCCCGCGACCTCGTGCTTACCAAGCACGCGCTCTACCAGGCTGAGCTACGACGGCATTAAAGGTTAATGTTTAGTATGTATAAATTATTTTTGAATTTCACCGGATAAGTATTAGTACCATCTTATTGTTTTCACCGGTCTCAAACATGCCGTAGATGCAATTCCATTAATAAACTGTGTTGAAAGCTATCCATAAATAATTTTAATTGCTAATCAATCTGCAATAGAAGCTAGAAAATAAAGTGCATTATTTTATCGATATGAGCGTAATAGCTTTTTCAGGACATGCTTTAACACAATCTCCGCAGGAATGGCATAGTGCCGGGTCAATAACATACGCCTGTTTGCCACCATGTGCCCTGGCTTTCAATTTTCCAACCAGTGACATATTCTTTTTGTCTTCATCCTTCAGAGGTATTAATTCAAAAACATTGTATGGGCAAATAGAAACACATTCGCCCTTTGCTTCGCAACTGTTTCTGTTTATTGACGGTATCACCAATCCGGTTGTTTTGCAGTTTTCATTAATGTTGTTTGCCATTTGCAGCATCCTTTTCCATATCTATGCTACCTGCGTAAATATATATTTCTTTTTGCCTGTTATGATTACATATCGCCCAGAATGATATGCCACACTAAATGCCAGGCCATTTACAATTCGCAAAAAAGTATATGGATAACACATTTTGTTACCCCCCAGCAGGCTTAATAAAGTGTTAAATACTTATTATCAATAATAATTATACATGATTAGCCAGGACATAGAAGCAGACAATATTAAACGCCAATGGATAGATTTCTTCGACCGTTATGACTATAATGATCAGATTAACAAACTCAGAAGCGACTATCCGGATATAAAATCACTATACATTTCATATAACGATTTATCAGGCTATAGCACCGATTTTATTGAAGGGCTGATGAAGGACCCATATTATTATCTTACAATTGGAGAATTTTATATAAAGGAAACATTGGGAATTACATACAATAAGGTCAGGAGGATAAATATCAGATTGGTAAATGTCCCTGAAATTATTGGTATAAAATATGATATACGCAATGTAAGGAGCAGCAATGTAAATTCATATATCTCAATCAACGGAATAATAAGGAAAAATACAGAGGTATTGCCAAGGCTCCAGAATGCAGCATTCAAATGCCCCGCATGTGGCGAACTTACCATAGTCCCGGAAGACATACAGAAACTTTTTGAGCCTACAGCATGCCAGGCATGCGGATGGAACAAGGGAAAGCTAAAGCTTATCCCAGAGGAATCAGAATTTGTTGATACACAGAAACTTGAGATACAGGAAAATCCGGATACAATAGATAGCACTTCACAGCCACAGAGGATTACACTGATAATAGAGGATGACATTACTGGAAAGATATACCCCGGTGACAGGGTAACCGTATATGGAATACTGAAGGCAGATGAAAAACATATTGGAAATACAATGCTGACTGAATATAATATATATTTAAATGTAAATAATTTCAAGAAGGAAACCAGAGATTTCGAAGAAATTAAAATAAACGACGAGGATGAAAAAAAGATAAAGGAACTGGCAAGGGAGCCAAACATCATAGACCGGCTGGCAAAATCTATAGCACCATCAATATACGGTTTAGACGTTATTAAAAAATCACTTGTATTACAGCTTTTTGGTGGCGTCAGGAAGGTAATGAAAGATGGAACTCATATAAGGGGGGATATACATATACTCATGATAGGAGACCCGGGTACCGCCAAATCACAGCTTTTAAGGTATATGACTTTCATCTCACCGAGAAGTGTATTTGCTTTCGGGAAAGGTTCAAGTGCAGCAGGATTGACAGCAGCTGCAGTAAGGGATGATTTTGGTGAGGGCAGATGGACGCTTGAGGCAGGTGCCCTTGTTCTTGCAGATAACGGTTTCGCGGCAATAGACGAACTTGACAAAATGGATAAAAACGATACTGCATCTATGCATGAAGCCATGGAGCAGCAATCTGTTACCATATCAAAGGCAGGCATAATGGCTACCCTTAAATCAAGATGCTCTATACTTGCGGCTGCCAATCCCAGATTTGGAAGGTATGACCCCATGAAAACCATAGCTGAACAGACAGAATTCCCACCACCCTTGCTTTCCAGGTTTGATATAATTTTTAAATTAATCGATACGCCTAACAGGGAAATAGATGACAAACTGGCAGAACATGTACTTAAAACTAACCGGCTCGGAGAGATATACAGGAGTCTGGAAAACAACAATCTTGAGATCGATATACCTGATGAGGAGAATTTCATAGCAGAACTGGACAAAGACCTGATAAGAAAATATGTGTCATATGCCAAAAATAGAGTGTTCCCAAGGTTGAGTGATGAAGCCATAAGCATATTGAAGGAAGAGTATGTAAAAACCCGTGCAAGTGGCATAGACTCTGTGCCCATCACCGCAAGGCAGCTTGAATCAACAATAAGGCTTGCAGAGGCAGCGGCAAAGGCAAGGCTCTCACCTATTATCACCGTTGAAGATGCACTGCTTGCCAAGGGAGTTGTTGATTACTACCTTAAGGAAGTATCGGCTATGAACGGTCAGGTGGATATTGATATACTTAACACAGGAATAAGTACAAAACAGAGGACCGAACTTGAAGTAATTCTGTCCGTGATTAAGGAAGCTAAAGAAAACAGTGGGGATCAGAAAAAGGCACCGGAAATTGAAACAGTAATAGAGATGTTAAAGCAAAAAGGAATCAGCAGGGAACGGGCTGAAACAGACCTGGCAAGGCTAAAAAGTGATGGGTTTATCTATGAGCCTTCAAATAAAAGGGTAGATGTGATCTGAGTGAATAATATAAATATGAAAATACTCAATATAAACGGGGAGGTCATGCTGGCCGCCGCTGATAGTGAGCTTATCAATAAAGACCTACGGGAGGGAAAGCTTCATCTGAAAATTAAGCCGGAGTTTTATGGAGAAATGAAAGTATCAGAGGAGACATTTCTTTCCTCCCTTGATATATGCACCATAGCAAACCTTGTAGGTGAACATGTGGTAAATGCAGCTATTGATGCAAATTATATTGAAAAGGATAACATAATAAAAATTGCCGGGGTTCCACATGCACAGCTTGCAAAAATTGTGTAATGCTATTGTGCACAGGGCTCCTGAATATAATGGTAAAGGATATATATAGTTAAATAATAGGGAATAACTTACATTTAACAGGATGGTAATATGGCTGATAACAAAAAAGATAATGAAAATTTTCAG
>JAKAAU010000088.1 GCA_021802165.1 Thermoplasmata archaeon | reverse complement strand
TGCCATGGCGTTTGAATCCACAGGCCTTCCGTTTTTACCCAGTTCAATTCCTATCATGAATCCCTTTCCACGAACCTGTGCAATAACATCACTATCGATGTCCCCGAATGCCTTCAGCAGATATTTTCCCCTCTCTTTTACACTATCAAGAACTGCCGGAGTTCTTTTTAGTACCTCCCTGCCTGCTGCAAGTGCCAGTGGATTTGCACGGTAAGTACCGAGATGGAATGGCGTGGGCAATTTTTCATCAAAGTCACCCCTGTAATATACCAGTGACATCGGTATTCCGCCACCAACTGATTTGCCTGCGCATACTATGTCAGGCTTTATTCCGTCATGCTCGAATGCCCACATTTTTCCGGTTCTTCCCATTCCTGCCTGAACCTCATCTACTATCATTATTATGTTATTTTCATCGCAGAGTTTTCTCAGTGCCTTCAGGAATCCTTCAGGGGGAACAACGTAGCCACCCTCTCCCAGTACTGGCTCAACCAGAAGAGAATCTACAACATTCTCCCTGATAGCAGTCTGGATGTAATCTATAACATCTCCCACCGAGTAATTTTCCCACAGGATACCAGGATATGGCGATCTTATTACCTTAAATCCCGGACTGTTATTGCCTGCCTTGTACTTGCCCTCATAGGTTGCAGCTATTATTCCACCTGAGACTCCATGGTATGCACCCTCAAAAACAATAGTATGGGCATCCTTGCCAGATACTGCATGGGCTAAATTCACTGCCGTTTCACAGGCATCAGCGCCGCTGATCCCGAAAATTGTTTTGTAGTCCTGCATGTTGGCTGGAAATGAGGACCTCAGGGCCTTGAGGAATTCAATCCTTGCCTCAGTGGGAATCTCCAGTGCATGCCAGGTGCTTTCCATTTCCTCTTTCACAGCGTCCCTTATAAATTCTGAGTAGCCAAGGTTAAGGACGGATATACCTGTAAGCCAGTCTATAAAGAGATTACCATCCACATCCTCAACAATAGAGTCTCTCATGGACTTAATGCCAATAGGGAAACTTTTCGGGTATGTAACAGAGGCTGTTTCATATTTTCTTTGTTCGCCAAGAAGTTCAAGGCTTTTCGGGCCCGGTACTGCTGTCTTTATATATGGCACTTTGGCAATATCTATATTCAACATAAAATATAAAAAGGCTATTTGAATATAAAATTTCTTAAAATTTTGGCAAAACGAATATTTTAGATAATAATTTCTAACTTCATATATTAAAATAAAAAATTTTTCTACTTTCAGAGGATTTGATAGGATTTATTAATATGGAAACCATGCAACCTTATGGACAGTATAGATATGAAAATCCTTGGAATTATTCAAAGGAATTCTGAGATTAGCCTGAGAAAGATAGGTATAGCCGCCGGGCTGAACAGTCCCTCTGCAGTGGCAAGAAGAATAGATGCCATGAGATCAGAGGGTATTATAGGCAATAGTATATCATTGATAAATTACAAGAAACTTGGATTTCAATTTTACACAGTTACATTTGTCCGGGCAAAGTACGGTAAGGAATATTATAAGGATCTCGGCAAAACACTAGCCGACATTCCCGGTGTGGTGAGCGTGGATTTCCTTCTTGGTGATATAGACTTTATAATCTATACAGTCAACAGGAATGCTGATGAATACCAGAAGCTTATGGACAGGCTCTCAACATTAGAAGGCATAGAACGGACTGATTCCCACATAGTGCTTCAGAACTTCTCACGAGACAACTATTCCAACATTAAATTCTAAAAATCTATTTAGTTTAAAAAAATAATTTTAACTGGGGTTTTATGTTTAATCTCCGTTCCCGTGTGTTCTGTAATGATCTATCCCGTCATTGCTTGAATCGCTGTATGTATTTACATACTGTGCCAGCATCATATTCACAAATTTTGATACATCTCCATGGCTTTCAGATATATTTCTATATATTTCATCTTTTACATATATTTCAGGCATTACATGTTAATCATAAGCATGGTATAAATAATTTGTGTAAACTGGATACGTTTATTGTCGTAAAAAATTCCGGATAAATTATTGGCTATGCCTTTTCAGGTATGATGCCAGAAACTCTTTAATTTCGCCCTGCTGGAGATCTTTTACCATGTTCAATATACCATTTCTTTTCCGGTATTCTATTCCATCAAGGATCCTGTAGGCCATGGCATAGTTATCTGTAATAGCGTGCAGTCCCGCACTGTATAAAGTTGCTATATCCAGCATTTCCCCCTCAGAGTTTTGAAGAAGCCATTCAACAAATTTTTCAGCATAACCCCTGAGGCTCTTTGAAATGAATCCACTGATCACGTCTCCAGGAAATGATATGAGGAAACTGTTCTCTGAATCTGACCTCATCCCATTTTTGGCACTTTCCAGTGCATCATCATTCCTGCCAGCCATGAGGTATATGGTAAACATGGAAAAGTAAATATCATTAACCAGGAAAGCGGGCTTTATATTCTCAATAAGGTCTACTGCATTTGCATAATTTCCATCAACTGTAAGCTCCATTGCATATGCCATGGCATAAACAGCGCTATTTCGATTTCGGCTGTAAAGCGATCTGATAACTTCCATGGCATTTCTGTGGTCTCCGGTTACAGAGAGCCCATAATATTTCAGATATAGGAAGCCATCCTTATCACCATATTTATTGATATATCCGCCAATATCCCTGTTCAGGTCTTCATACCGTTCAGTTTCCGCCAGGAAGCTAAGGTAAAGCATTGAAGATTCATAATTATTGTTTAATTCCATCATGGTTTTATAGATACGGTCTGCCCTGGAAAGTTTTCCCTCAATCATATATATATGCGCAAGTTTATCCCCCAACACTGTACTGGATGGTTTAAGTCCGGCAAAGGTCCTTGCAATTTTGATTGCATCAGTATTTCTATTTACATGCAGGAGAAAATCTACAAGTGCAATGATATACTCATCCATTCCGGTATTCCTGTATGCCTCCAATGTAGAATCAAGATACGAATTATAATCGCCCCTTGATTTTTCTATGGACACAATAACATTATTTGCCCTTATGTTATTTTTTTGATCTCTTAATGCAAGTTTTGCCTCCTTAATAGCATTTTCCGGATTCTGCATTTTTAAATGCAGTTCAGCAAGGAATGCATGTGATTCTGGATCATGGGGCTCTATGGCGAGGGCGGTCATATACGCACTGAATGCATCATCGAATTCTGCTAGATTGACGCTTGCTATTGCAAAACTGCTTATCGCCGGAATATAATCTGGAGTTATGCCCATTGCCATGGATGCCATTTCCCTAGCCTCTGTATATTTGCCCAGGGAGATAAGGCACTGGCTCTCCAGCGTGTAAATGAATGCAGGATCAGTAGAATTCACCTCCATAAGTTTTAATCCTTCTATGGCTTCCAGATAATTTCCCTTTTCTATTGCAATTTTGATATTTGTATCCTGTGCATGTTCCGAATAATACTGGGAAACTTCCATATTTTCCACTGAGATGTCCATTCTGGATTCGTTTCTGTGGCCGCCTGGATTCTTTTTGCCATGGTTCGCGCAGGGTGTCCCGGTATCTGATTTGTTAGGCATTCCTAAATTAATTATCTACTTATATATTAGTTTTTTTATAGAATATATTGCTCTATGAAAATCTTTAAGGAAAACAATTACTGTAAAACACATGTTCAATGAAGGTCAGCATGGAGAATTATGCAAACCTAAAATTTAGCCGGGTAGCTGAATAATGGCATGTCAAATTCCTATTATTTGAAGAAATTATAATCATAGACAAGCATGACATCAAGGCCACTATCCACTTTCTTGATTTTATTTATGATTGACTTTGCGTTTATGAGATTCTGTTCGAATATAAGCACCAGGCCGGAAATCGAGTCCTGTATCAGTACCAGGTCCTGATCTATGGAATCAGTTATTTCTTCAACATTGTTGCTGAAAAATGCAACCAGTACAAGGTTGACCTTCGAGAGATTTATCTTGGGTATAATCGAATATACGCTGTGCCTTTCCATGTAATCCAGACGGGATTCTATTTGTTTTACCTTTTTTTCAGCCTCCTTTGCTATGGTAGTTGTAGGCGTCATGGGGTCCCTGGAAAGAACTTTTAGGATGAAACTATCCAGTGGGGAAAGCTGTAGTGGAACAGAATCCTGCCTGGGAGAATATTCCATGACCGGGTTCCCGAGGTATGATTTCATTTCCTTTATCTTTTTATTCAAATCCTCCTCTGTACCGGAAATGCCGAACACAGTAAGCTTCTCAAAGCATTTGATAACAGCATTCACCTGGCCCGGGTATTCAGCCTCTGTGGCAAATGCCATGAAGAATGCCTGATTCCCGTAAATCTTTGGATTAACATGAAGCATGTATCTTTCCAGTATGCTGTTCTCCCAGATTCTTTTCAATCTGTAATGCACATCCTGCTCGCTCAAAGCAGTGCCCTCCGACAGATCAGAAAGCCGGCCTCTGGGATTTCTAAGCATATTGAACAGTATCCTGTTGTCAGTATCATCCATAACCTTGAATAAGTCCTTAATAATTCAATTTATCGGTTTGAAATGCCATTTAGTTCCTATCTTATGTTTTATTTTTTGGCTGCAATCAGGGCTGTAGGTAGCATGAGAAAGAGAAAAACCCTGTCATTGCCGCTGTCATTAATGGTTTTCTTTAGCTCTTCATTTAATGCCGTCGATATTGATGAGGCACCCTCCCTGGAGATGGTACCGAAGGATGCTATGGTCAGATGCGGGTCCTTTCTTATTTCCCTTATACTTTCAGCAGGAATATTCTCCATGGCAGATGCCATGATTTCCAGGTTCAATGACTGTGCCATCAGGAAAGATGCCAGGGTTTCCCTTAACTGATCCTCTGGAAGCTTCAGTATTTCTTCATCTAACTTTTCATCATGAAACGCAAAGTAATCCCCGTTGAGGCTGTAATATTTTTCAACATAGTTTTTCTTCGGCCTGATTTCAGGTTCATTGACCATTCCAATGGATACAAGTTCGGACATAATTTGATACAGGTTTGACCTTGTAGTTTTTATGTATTTTGCCATCCCGGTCACTGTCATTTTCCTGTTATTTACGAGCAGTGTGATGATTTTAGTTTTGGTCGGATTCCTGTACACGTTCAGTACCTCTCTGTACCTTTCTTCCATAAACACAAAGTTATATATAAGATATAAATATACGTATAAATTATACTTATATGTTAACATCAGAACTTTATAATCATAATAAAAGTGCCTTTGTAAGGTACCTCATTTCGAGGAATATTGCAAGATTCACCAATACAGCCTACTATATCTATTTCATGTGGGAGATAATTGCAAATTACCATTCTATCCTGCTTGTCAGCCTTATTCCGGGATTTTCCTTTCTGGGATATCTTATAATTGCAATACCTGAGGGGACAATCATCGATAAGTATGACCGGCATCTTATATACATCGGAATAAATTTTTTGATGGTAATAACATATTCATTCCTTATTGCCGGCCATGGCTTATTTATTATATATGCAGTGGATTTCCTATCATCCATGTTTATGTGGATCGTGTCAGATGATTTCCGGGCACTGACCAAGGAAATCATGCCAGCTGATCATATGGCGAGGGCGCAGTCAGCAGATCAGCTATCATCCGGAATATTTACACTGGCGGGCATTCTGGTTGGAGGAGCATTTATCTTCATGAAATACAACTATGTCTATGAAATCCTCATAGGGATTTCCATACTGGCCCTGGCAATTATTTTCATACCCCGGACTGTAAAGGTGTCAAATCGCAGCAACGTTAGAAATGGCTTCAGGAGTACAATTAAAATAATGAAAGGTATCATACCGTTCCTGCTCCTTACCCTGATGCTCAACGGAATGTTCGTGGCCATTGATGTCTTTGCATCCGGCCTTATATACATTGTTATGCATGCCAGTTCCATTTATTATACATTTTTTATAGCAGGTTTCCCTGCAGGAATGCTTGCCGGGGGTGTAATGTCAATGCATTCTATGTTCAGGAGGCATCAGAATAGCAAGAGGTTGATGGCGCTGTATATTTTTCTCACCGGCATTATTTTTATATTCATTTCATTCAATAGAATACCCCTAATGGATGGTGTACTTACATTTTTCTCCGGGGTAATCCTTGCCTTTGTAAATGTCTATATAGAAACCATGGTAATAAATTCAATACCCAGCAGCATTACAGGAAAATTTAATTCCCTCACAGCAATGTTTTCTGTAAGCTCATCACCTATCATGGCCTTTGTATTCGGATACATTTCCGGTTTCCTTTACTTCCCCTACATAATTACTATTGTGGGAGTCATAATTCTGGTTTCATCATTTACGGTAATTCGCATAATGGACGGTTTCAATATGGCAATGGAAAGAATCGAGAAAGAAAATCCCGAGCTTTTCTGACTGATGAAGATCTTCGCCAAATTCACCGGACCTTTAGCCTAAGATTCAGGAACAATAGAGTTATTTTATTAATTAAAATATATTTATATTATGCCGGTGGTAAGTACTGCCCTCTGGAAATTTATTAAATGCTTCAGTTCCCTGTCTGGCATAGCAGTCATGTATTCCTTTGAAAAGGTAACCTCCGTATCCCATTTTGCATGGAATCCAGTTACCAGGAATGTA
>JAKAAU010000087.1 GCA_021802165.1 Thermoplasmata archaeon | reverse complement strand
CTGTACAGGATAATTGCCTGATGGCGCAGATGATGTATCCACCACATAGGTTACAGTAATGCTTTCCCCGGGTTTAATCTGTGCAAACGTCACATTGTTTGCTGTAAGTGCTCCCAGTGGGTTTGAAGAGGACACATGTATCGCTATTATACTGGGAGATAACATATGAACCTGAACATCAAGATATGTTCTGTTACCGGTATCATTTAGATAAAATATCATTATCTGTTTTTTTGTGTCTGAAACCAGGGATTTTTTCAGTACAGATATGGATAAGCTCTGCTTTCCATTGCTATGTATAAAAGTATTCAATGTATACGTATCATTATTGATATGCAAATACACCGGTGCTTTTCCAGTAATATTGTCGGCATTGATATAGAAGGTAAAATTTAACAGTTTGCCCTGCGGGTAATATGCAATGGAATACTGTACTGGAGTTACTATATTGTAATCACTGGATGTTATATTTACTTTAACATTCTTCATTGCAGAAGTTCCTGTATTTTCAGTATAGGCTGTAAGTTTTATGAATTTTTCGTTCTGGTATATCACCGGCGGATTAGTTATGTATGAAATAAGCCCTATCTGGGGGTGCCCTACCGGAATGGTAAATGTTGTATTCCCTGAAATTGTTGTGTTGCTGTATGTCAGATTTTCATCATAATACTGGTATTTGCTTATTTTGCTTATATTTACAAGCTGCATGATAGTATAAGAATGGCCCTGCTCTATTTCCGGTATGATATTGTACGTTCTTACATCTGAATTCGGACCACTTATGTACGTATATGAGAGTGGAGATTTATACGCTGAAAGGTTGAGCGATATGTTTGCATCAGTTATTGTTGCATAGGAAGTAAATGTAACATAAAGTGGAATTCCGTTGCTTCCCGGAGCAGGTAGTTCTGTCGAATTTGGAGAGTACCATGATACAGATGTCACTGCCATGGCATTATTATCAACAGTATCCGGGAAAGCAATACCAGAATTATGTCCGGTAGATATTATTCCGGACGCAGATATAGCCAGCATTATCATGGACATTATTATTAGTCCAGCCATTATTTTTTTATATGTTTTCATTTTTATCACCATTTTTTTCCTTTACAAGGAGCGTGATCAGGACGGCAAAAAGAAGGAATATTAACCCTGTAATATAGGTAAAGTTGTAAGAGGTCTGGGATGGAAAACCGTATGTCACAGGAATAAATGGGAATCCATTAAATCTATAGGGTATCAGGCCTATTATTACCCTTACCGAGAACATTGTTTCATATGTTCCTCCGATTGCCGGTGCTACTGTCATGCCCAGTTCTCTGAATACAGTATTTAGCCCGGTAGCCTCGCCTGCCTTTGTCTTGGGAGTAGATATTAGAAGTAAGTTGATAATTCCCACCAGAACAAAGGAAAACCCGGAACCAAGTATGGTGGCCGCCTCGATTATGTCTATTACGCTACCCCTGTGCACCAGAAGCAGGAAAAATGCACCGAAACTTACCATAAGACCTATCAGTATTGATGTTTTTGGTCCCCTGGAGTCAGTTACCTTGGAAGCAACAGGGGCAAACACCATTGCTAATATTGTGGCAGGAAGCATAATTAAACCCGATTCCAGAATAGACCTGCCGAAACCACTGGGAGCAGGATCCTGGAGAAGGGTGGGAACAGTAAAAAATAGAAAGTACATACCTGCCATGGTAAAGAGCCCTACAAAATTTGCAATAAGTATATTCCTGGTTTTCAGCAAATGCATATCAATAAAAGCATTCTTATTGTGAAGTTCGTAAATAATAAACAGATAGAAAGCCAACGCCGAAAATATGAATAGAAATAAAATCAATGGAGAAGTCCAGCCATACTGATTTCCTTCGGAAAGTGCAAATATCAATGACACCAGGGCCGCTGCCATAATCCCAACTCCGGCGATATCAATTTTTTCTTTTACAGGTTCTGCAGCATCCTTCAAAAAGAAATATGAAAGTATGAAGAGGGCAAAGGCAACAGGAGCAATTGTATGGAAAGACCATTCCCAGCTGAATGTTTCTGTAATATAAGCTCCTAATACAAGTGCAATTCCGGCACCCACTGCAAAGGTAGCACTCATTAATCCCTGGGCAAGGGCAAGTTTAGATTTTGGAACAACATCGTTGATTATAGCATATGCAAGTGGATACATGCCGAATCCGATGCCCTGAACAACACGTATTGCCACGAGCTCATCCAGTGTTGTGGCAAATCCACCCATGGATACAGAGACTGCATAAATGAATGATAGTATCAGAAATACCTTCCTCTTTCCGAATACATCTCCGAGTTTGCCAAATATTCCGGCTGCAACAGTTCCTGTTATCAGATAAGCTGTGAGGATCCAGGAAACATTATTATAAGTTGTATTGAAAAAAGTAATAAATACAGGAATAGCAGGAACAATCATTGTTTCAACGTATACTATCAACGTTCCCGCAAACGCCATCAGGGCAACAATTCTGTACATATCATTTTTCGAAAGTTCTTCCATATATGTCTTATTAGACATGTCTATTTAGTATATATAAATATCTGTGTTATGGATAAATAAAAAAAGTTCAGAAGTTAATGAATATATACTGTTATCCTCTACAACCAGTTTCCATAATCCCAAGAGAACAAACTTAAATTCTGGACATCCTATAGGTATGATTGTAGTCTGCCCGGGATTTAGGAATAAATATAAAGTGGCAGGGTAACATAAGATAAACTATGATGGGGTTATATGAGTAAAAGAGTGATTGCACTGGGAGGAAACGCGCTCGACAATGGGAAATCGAGCATTGATGATCAGATATGGAAGGCAACCGAGACATTTTATAGCCTTGCAGATATTATAAATAATAATGAATCTGTAATAACTTACGGCAATGGTCCCCAGGTAGGAGAAATATTAGAAAAAACATTATATCCCATAGGTATCTGTGGGGCAATGTCACAGGGCTTCCTGTTGGACATAATTTCAAGGGCATATCAAAGCCTGAAAGATTTTCATATTTTAAATAAGCCTCCTGTACCGGTACTCACACACACAGTGGTAAACAAGGCAAATTACACATTAAAGCCTATAGGACCCTTTTATGATCATAAAATAGATGATTCCTACTCCATGGAGATGGGCAAAGGATATCGAAAAATGGTGAAGTCTCCAGAACCAGTAAGTATACTCGAAAGTGATTCAATAACATACTTACTTTCACATGGATATTTGCCAATAGGGGTCGGAGGAGGCGGGATACCTGTTGAAAAGACACAGAACGGATATGCCGAATTTGATGGAGTCATTGACAAGGATTTGAGTTCTGCCTTAATAGGCACCCTAATAGCCGCAGATGATTTGATTATTCTAACAGATGTGAAAAATGTATACCTTGATTTTGCCAGTAAATCTGGAGCCATCAATAAGATTACGTACTCACGTATGCTGGATTATTTTAATCAGATAAATTTTGAAGAGGGAACAATAAAGCCGAAAATACTAGCCGCACTGAAGTTCCTGAAGAGAGGAGGAAAAAGAGTCTATATAACTTCCATAGACAATATAAAAAATATGGATACAGGTACTGTTATAGAAAGGTGATAATTTAGCTTACCATTCTTTCCTTATGTTTTTGTCCCTGCTTCATTTCATGATTTCCTTGACCGCGCTGCATACCACCTTTTCCTGATTTTCCCTTAGTATTTTTCTTTATTTTAGTTTCCAGTATATTTAATACAGATTCTATTTCTTTCTCGGTTCTAATACTTTCCGCGAGGTCATGTTCGCCTATGTAATCGAGCCACATAGATAGGTGGCCTTCCTTCACATGATAATTTACGGCTGCATTATCATACAGTGAAAGGCATTTCATCTCGTAATATAAACTTAAAACATCACAGGCTACACCAATAGTTCTATCAAAAGATCTAAAATAAAACTGCTCCATGAATAATCAATCCAATTAAATATTTAAGTATTCGTTTTCATAGATTAGATTCATTCAAAGCACACTTGTGGTTACTTTATTCTAATCTAAACTGGAAGGTTGTTAGATTTCAAGTCATTATACGCGTAAAACACATACAACAATATAATATAAAACCAAGGATTTAATATAAAAATAAACAATAATAAACATCATTGATATAGGTGTAAGGCGAATACAATGAAAGAAAAGAAGTTAATAAGCCTCCCGATTGCAACGGCAGTTGGCCTGGGTGCAATTATAGGTGCCGGCATATTTGTTTTAAGCGGTACGACAATAGCATTAGCGGGGGCCAACGCATTGGTTGCATTCGCTTTGGTGGGTATTCTTGCAATTATTATTGCTCTGGAATTCGGAGAACTCGGTTCTATTATGCCACATGCTAAAGGAGCCTCCTTTTCATATGCTTATGAAGCATTCGGCAGCGAAATGGGATTTATTACAGGAATCCTCCTTTACTTCAGTTTTTCCACCGCCATAGCAGCCATTGCACTCGGATTCGGATCATATTTTGGCAGCCTCGCAGCTCTCCATTACGGATATTTTCCAATCATTTTTGCAATTATCTTAATTTTTGTTTTATCTATAGTGAATATTATCGGAATTAAAAAGGCTGCGAAGGCTGATTTTTTTCTGGTAATAATAAAACTCGGGATACTGACGATTTTTGTCATTTCTGCCATTGCACTTGCATATTCTACCAAAACATTGAATGTTTCAAATTTCACCGTACCTCCAGCCAAAGATAATATTGCTGCAATATTCGCCGCAAGTATAGCTGTCTTTTTTGCATATTCAGGTTTTCAATCAATATCAACAATAACATCAGACGTCAAAGGAGGTGCAAATAAAGCTGCAAAAGCCATTGTATTATCTGTGGTTATCAGCATGATATTCTACATACTGGTTGTTATTGCCCTGATGGTAATGGTGCCCGCTTCCAAATTCACAGTATCAGCTGACCCGCTTGCATTTGCATTAAATTATGCGCATGCTCCATATTCTCTATATCTGATTGTGACTATCGGAGCATTAATAGCAACAACTTCTGCCACGCTTGCAATGATAATGACATCATCACGTATACTTTACCAGATCGGAGAAAATAAGCTTCTTCCGAAATTCTTCAGAAAATTTGATTCCAAAAAAGATGTATCCGTTAATGGTGTGATAATTTCGTCCATGATCGGAATTATAATGCTTTTCTCCGGAAATATCTATATAATCGCCGCAATAAGCAATTTTGGTCTTTTGCTTTCCTATCTTGTATCAAGTTTCGCTTTAATACATTTTAGGAGAATGAAAAAAGCTGGTACTTTCAAAACCCCCTTATATCCATATACAACCATAGCCGGTATCGTATTACTAATTTTATTTATATATGGGATGCCCAGAGAGGCGCTCGACATAGGTGTAATTATAATACTTATATTGTTCATGCTTTATTACTTCCTGATCGAATTTAAACGGGACAGGGTAGTAAAAGAGGAACTTTTCAAATAACAACTATTTGCTTTTGCATTAATCTCTAACTTGCGCTATTTTGCATAGTAAGTATCTCAAATTTCAGTACCTAGTCCGGATAACTGTGTTTTGTTTTGTGGTTAATCAATTATCCATATGCACAATCTATAAGTATAAAGGTCTTTCCTCAAAACTTAGAAAAGAAGAAGGAATTGAAGATATATTATGCAAACATACCAGAGTTAGAGATTAAGTTCATGGTAAAATAATTACATTATCTACTATAAATACCACAATGAGATTAAAGAGATGCTCAACAAGAGGCATCCTCTATAAATATACAGAATATGGTAAATGATCCAGATTAAATTATTCTTATATTTAGTTACATTATAACGTTATAATATCTGAAATTTAATGACATTATAACGTAATTATTTTATAAATGATACTGATACACAAAAATGGAGTTAACTGAACTCGAAAAATTCAACACATGGTGGACTACTGGTACGATAAGACCTGAACTGGTAAAGGACTATAAAAGAGATGCATTCAGCAGTATTCTAAAATATATGGACAAAAAATTAATAATTATGTTATACGGCCTGAGGAGGATGGGCAAGACTACCATAATGTATCAGATAATTTCGGAATTGTTGAAAGTTCATAAGAGCATGTATGTGTTATATTTCTCATTTGATGATTACACTTATAGTATAAAAGATATATTGAATGGTTATCAGGAAATGGTGCTAAACGATACTTTTGATAATATCAAAGAAAATCTCTATATATTTTTTGATGAGATACAGAAAGTTCCTGATTGGGAAAATCAAATCAAGATATATTATGATCTGTATCCCACTATAAAATTTATATTATCAGGATCAGCTTCTGTCTCATTGAGAAGAAAATCAAACGAAAGCCTTGCAGGTAGAATTATATCTCTATATATAGAACCTTTAAGCTTCAACGAATTTCTTGAAATGAATAATTATGAGAGAGAAAAAATACGTCGGAATCCGGATATGTATAAGAGAGAACTGATTCCTATGCTGCAAAAATACATGAAGTACGGAACTTTTCCTGAACTTGCACAGAATGATGATGAAGATTATGCAAAAATGTATATAAAAGAATCTGTGATAGACAGAATAATATACAGGGATATAGAGAATGAATTCAAAATTAATGATACAAACCTTGTGAGGGCATTAATGAAACTTATTGTAA
>JAKAAU010000086.1 GCA_021802165.1 Thermoplasmata archaeon | reverse complement strand
ATAGGAGAAATTGCCAAAGATCCATGGTGGTATGTCAAAGTAGTTTGGGATACTATGAGGAACTGCCTTTTCAAGAACTTTATCCAGTATAGATGCTATCTTTTCATTGTAATACCATTTTTTGAAAAATAAGTTATTACTTGCCCTGGGCTCATAGATGTTCCAGGTAATTCCGTATCTTGTTTCTTTTCCAGTAAATACGGCATTTCCGCCAAAATCATCTATGACCGTTTTTGGCGGGTCTTCCTCTATGCCTGTGACAGCATTGATTACTTTTATATGCGGATTTGCTTTTATTTTTATATAATTGCTTATTAGTGATTCCAGTTCAATAATTTGTGTAGATGAAAGATCGTAATCATTCTCCAGCTGCATGGATAAATCTATGTAATATTCCACAACCGAATCTTGGGGCGGGTTATTTATCAATTTCAGATAGTAAAAATAACGTTCACCATTCATGCTGCACCACAAAATAATAAATCAATGACAATATTTAACATTATCGTTTAATATTCTAAACATATTATCCCGGAAAAAATAAGTAAAATTAAAAAAATCACTAATAAATTATAATTCATAATACAAATATTTGCCCTGAAAATGCTTTATATTGCATTTTAAATAGGGGTAAGCAATTATTAAGAAATGAAAATAGGCGTTATTGATAATGGCGGCCAGTGGACACATAGAGAATGGAGGGTTATCAAGTCTCTGGATGTGGACGCTGAGATATACCCGAACACGGTTGAAACTAACAAACTGGATAATCTTGATGGACTTGTTCTATCAGGTGGACCCGCAAGCATCCAATCAGAAATAGGGAAACTGGGTTTTATCAAGGAATATATCGAGTTACATAATTATCCTGTTCTTGGAATATGTGCCGGTGCACAGTTTATAGCCCTGAACTCTGGGGGCACTGTTGATAAAGCAATTCATCCTGAGTATGGTAAAAAGAATGTGATATTCAATAGAAGTGAATCAATTTTTGAAGGTATACCGAAGAATATCAGTGTGTGGGAAAATCATAACGACGAAATTAAGGTTCTACCAGAAGAATATATTCTTTGTGCATCTTCAGATTCATGCAGGGTTCAGGCCTTTTATCATAAAAGCAAGGATATATTTGCAGTGCAATTCCATCCAGAGGTAAATAACACTGAATTCGGCACTGAAATTTTTAAAAATTTTATAAATGCTTGCAGAAAATAGCCGGGTAATTAATATGCTTATTTTAAAATCAGATACATTAACAGGAATACTGGATGGCAAAAATCTAATAGCCTACATTGGAAATGAGAAAATACACCTGCCAAGGAATGCTATTATAGAGCCAGGGGACACTATTAAAATAAAAAATAGAGAATTTATAGCATTGAATCCCGACCCTGTATTTTTCCCTGAGGTATCTGGAAGAAGCACACAGGTAATTCTTCCATTTGACGCTTCATATATAATTTATGCTACCGGTATATCTCCAGGAAAAATGGTTCTGGAAGCAGGAATTGGAACCGGCTCTCTCAGTTTTGGAATTCTCAAAGCTATAGGAGGTAATGGCAAACTTACCAGCATGGATATAAATGAGGAAAGTATTGCTACTGCCAGAGAAAATATCGCCAGATTCTTACCCGTTGAAAACTGGGATACTTATAACGGGGATATCCGAACGACTGTGCTGGATGAAAAATTCGATGTGGCAATTCTTGATATCCCGGATCCATGGAATGCTATAGAGAATATAAGAAAGTGTATGAAACCGGGATCTTTTCTTGTTACATATTCTCCGAATTTCAATCAGGCTGAAAAGAATGTAATTACAATGAAAAAACATAGATATTATGTACTGGAAACTGTAGAGCTTATTAAAAGAAATATAATAGTCAGGGAAAATGCCACCCGGCCTGACAATAATATCATAGATCACACTGCATTCATAACAATAGCTGTGATGCAATCCATGGTGTAATTTTTATTTTAAAATATATCTTAAAAAGGACAGACTTGGGAAAGCTAATTTGAGTCGTCTATACCTAGTTTTTTACTTATTTCTTTATATCTATTTCTTATAGTTACTTCTGTGACACCAGATACTCTTGCAACGTCTTTTTGAGTTCTTGCCTTCCCGTTTTTCATTGCAGCTATATAAATTGCTGCGGCTGCAATGCCTGTAGGTCCTTTTCCAGTGGATATCCCGTATTCACCCGCAAGTCTTATTATATGTTCACTATCCATAATTACCTGCTTATCCAGTTCAAGCTTGTTGCAGAACTGCGCTATATAAGAGTATGGTGTTGTGGGTTTTATATTGAGTGAGAGCTCTTTGGCAAGATGCCTGTATGCTTTTCCAACCTTTTTTTTATTAACGTCTGAAACACGTGAAATTTCATCAAGGGTACGGGGTAAATTAATCATTCTGCATGAGGCATAAATAGCTGCGCAAACTATACTCTCTATGCTTCTACCCCTGATAAGGTTTTTTTCCACAGCCTTTCTATATATAAGTGCCGCATTTTCCTTGATATCCTTAGGAATGCCCAGTTTAGCTCCATCTTCATTTAATACCTGTAATGCCATTGCCAGATTTCTCTCTGCGGCATTGCTTACCCTTATTCGTTGATGCCATTTTCTTACTCTGTATATCTGTGATCTATTTTTATGGGGTATGCGTTTGCCATAATAATCCTTATTCGCCCATGATATTTCAGTTGCAAGCCCCTTATCATGGCTTAAAAAACTCATAGGCGAACCGGTTCTTGCTCTTTTTTCATCCTGCTCTGAATCAAATGAACGCCACTCTGGTCCCTGATCTATTAAAGAATCTTCAATAACGATGCCACAGTCGAAACATGTTAATTCTCCTCTATCATAATCTTTAACCAAATGAGTAGAGTGACATTCTGGACATTTTTTTATTTCATCTGTTTCCATAAATACACCCAAATATTAAATAGATATTACCACAAGTATTAAAGTTTTATTATATTTACGAGCTAAAAAGATGCTTAAAAATTTATCAATAAATTGTATAACACTTAAGCAAAACATTGAATATACATGTTTATGCACGAATATTTTAATATGATAACAGGTACTTTTAATAATATTACGGAAAACTTATATACTCTTATTGTATTTACTTATTGATATGAAAAGTGAGTGCACAATAATTCATACTTTCAATAATGAGATATTATTGAAGGCCGATAATTGCATCGAGCTTCATAACAAACTTGTTAATGAACATGACGCAGTTATTGGAAAAATTACAAAAATACTGGGACCTGTTAAAGATCCGTATGCACTTGCATACATATCCGGGAAAGATAGTGATATCCAGAAAATATATGTAAAATGTTAAGGTGATAAATATGGCAAACGAAAAGAAAAAAAATATTTATGAAATAGATAAATGCCCGGAATGTGGTTCCTCTCAGCTCGTAAGAGATTATGAGCGTGGAGAACTTGTATGCTCAAACTGCGGTTTAGTTATTGATGACAGTTATATTGATGAGGGACCTGAATGGAGAGCTTTTGATTCTGAACAGAGTGAAAGCAGAGCAAGAACAGGTTCTCCCATGACATATACAATACATGACAAGGGTTTGTCTACAGATATATCATGGAAAAACAAAGACTCGTACGGTAAATCCATTCCTACCAGAAACAGGGCACAGCTTTACAGGCTCAGAAAATGGCAAAAGAGAATTAAGGTTTCCAATGCAGCTGAGCGTAATCTTTCACAGGCACTGCAAGAACTTGAAAGAATGGCATCCAATCTGAGTATACCTAATGATGTAAGAGAAACATCTGCAGTCATATACAGAAAGGCAGTAAAACAAAATATGATAAGAGGAAGATCCATTGAAGGTGTTGTTGCCGGGTCAATATATGCAGCATGCAGGATCACAAATGTCCCAAGAACACTGGATGAAATTGCATCTGTAACAAGGGTAAAAAAGAAAGAGATTGGAAGAACATACAGAATAATGGCGAGATACCTGAAATTAAATATACTTCCATCGAAACCTGATGACTATGTCAACAGATTCTGTTCAAAGTTGAGACTTTCAATGGAGGCCAGAAAGAGGGCCGAGGAAATATTAAAAATGGCAATTGATAACGACCTTACATCCGGAAAAGGCCCAACTGGGGTGGCTGCGGCTGCAATCTACATAGCTTCATTGATAACTGGTGAGAGAAGAACTCAGAGAGCAATTGCAGAGGTAGCAGGAGTAACTGAAGTAACTATAAGGAACAGATACAAGGAATTAACTGAGAAACTCAATCTTACCATCGAGGAATAAAATTATAGTTCCTCTATTTTTTTAAATGTTTCATAATCTCTTATAATATCATCAATGAGGTTATATATAGATGTAATTTTAGCATTTTTTATCATAATAAATATTTTATTGTCATTGCATTCCATGATAATATCCTGGTTATTATCCTGTATTAGTGAATTGTAAAGTTCCTTACAATGGTCTTCGTCTATTGTTATGCATATTTCCATAACTGGATATAATATTGGATATAATGAGATTTATGATTCCTGTTTATGCAGATAGAGGTTTTCTGCTGTAATAAAAATTATAATGCTAAAATTTTTATGCAGTCCTGCAATACTGAATTTATAAGTTCTATAAATAATAAAAGAGCTTTGTATAACGTGTAAATGTTATACATTTAAAAGCGGAGGTTACCGAGTCAGGCTAAAGGTGACAGACTCAAAATCTGTTCCCAAAGGGGTTCGCCGGTTCAAATCCGACCCTCCGCATTACTATAAAGGTTCAATGTGTTAATCAGTAAGGGATAAGAATTTTTTTTATTTGCTAATACACACAATACTATTTTTATAATATAAAAATAACATTATATAATTTTTAACGTATAATTGAATTAAAATATTATAACTCTATGTTTTGGATCACAGATTAATTCTGTAACTGGAAATTATATTAGGTTTCTGGGTATGTGCCATTTCCAATCTACCCCGGATCTTATACTCTGCCCGGAATAAATTAAGGAATAAACTATGGAAGTGAACTGACCATCAGTTAGAACGCCCAAATTTATGCTTATATTGTCTTCCTCATGCACCGGACCGGATGTAAAATTCAATAGGATATCTATTTTTTCATTTACCATGGAACACTGTAAAACCGATTACAATATTGAGTTTTCCTTATCCGGCATTAAAATTTATTATACATGAAACAGGCCATACTCCCCTTACCCCTCAATAGATCGGAATCAAATATTTTCCAGTTTATGGAACCAAAGCACCGAGAAGGTAATATTACATCCATGTTAGACTAATAGAAGCAGAGTAGAATCAATGATATTTTACTGAAAATGTAAAGTGGCTGCTGCTTTCTATTATTATATAAATATGAATTCAGTGTTATGGCCCATATTTAATTATATAAATTTATATCTTATATATTATTATATAATATTATGAACAGAAATTCTATTATCCATTACCCAAGGCTGGATACCGTAATTATGGTGGAAAATAAAATAAAAAGCCAGGAAGAATGGACATCAAAAAGGCAACTATGGCTATCCCTTGACAAGAAAATAATGTACCAGACATTCAATATTATTATTTCCTACCTTGAGGAATCCGGGAAAATAACAGTAAAGGATGGAAAAATAATATGGATCTGGAATCCCGATCTCGTTAAAAAATATAGTAACAGCAATTTGGTGTTGAAATAATGGATAAAAAAAATTTCTCTGGCTTTTGCCGATGAAAGCATCCAGGAACCATATTTCTAAATAAAAATTACGATATTTTTCTTTGAACCAGAGAGTCTATATAACACTTTAAAATAGGTCTGTTAATTTACTTGCAAAGTTTTAAGAATTCATCCAGCGATAGATCCGCCTGTTTCAATATAGCCTTTAATAGTCCTTTACCAACTTCATCATGCAACGGTACGGTTATTCTCTTATGGTTTTAATTGATCAGCATTACATGGCTTCCGGTTTGATGGTCAAATGTACAACCTATTTTAGCCAGTGCCTTTATAACATCATGACCTGATAATACAGGAAGCTTAGACATTTACTGTTATTTCCTCTGCGTTATCCCTGGGTATTTTTTCATTGTGCTTTTTCAATGATTCAATATATGCTGAAATAGCCTCTTTGATATTTTCCAGTGCCTCTTTTTTGGTTTTTCCCTGGGTAAAGCACCCGGGAAGTGCAGGGACATTTACAACATAATACCCATCTTCATCTTTTGTTATTATAACAGTATATTTCATATATTTACTATATAACCGATAAGACTATTTAATTTTTGACTTTCCTCTGATCCTGTAAAAATTCATATAATATTTTCAGATGTATTTCCATGGCATCTTTAAATTTCATCAAATACAAAGGCTACCTAAACACTGATTATGCAGCTGCCTATGCAGTTATAAAGCGTTTTTACTTAACCTCTAAAGATAAAGAAAAAATCAAAGAGCTGGACATGGATGATAAGATAAGGCAGATAATTTATAAAACCCTTGGAATAGAATAAGTAGTCATGCTGTTTTTTTATGTCCGGAAATTTATATACTGTTTATAGATATTTACTCATGGTTTCAGTTGAAGTAAAAGAGTCTTTAACCCATTTATATAAACAGCATATCTGACGAGGATTTCCAGAAGATGCTGAAGGACAAATTAATGGGCACAATGATGAACAATGG
>JAKAAU010000085.1 GCA_021802165.1 Thermoplasmata archaeon | reverse complement strand
AAATGCCGATAAGGGAAAGACCGACTATTTCAGATACAAGAGACTTGCAGAGGACAATGCAAGCATGATTAAAACATCACTTATAATAAGGCCATCCACAATGTTCGGACCCGGTGATAAATTTACTAAAATGCTTCTCAATGCTGCAAAAGGTCATGTTCCTTACCTTCCCAGAAGTGGGAATATGGCACCTGTTCATATCAACGATGTGATTACTGTGATAAAGAACTCCATGGAAAGGTCTGGCATAATAGATATATGCACCAGGGACAAAGTTTCCTTTGCAGATATGTTCAATATTATCCGTGCCAAACTTGGAATGAACCCTGTAAAGGAAATAACGCCCACAATATTCAAGCCCGTTATAGGCACGCTGGAGAAAAAAGGGGTTCTGACAAAGGAGCAATTCTATATGCTGCAACTCGACTATTATAAAGAGAACACATCATTATATAGATATGTAAAGGAGCCCATAACTTATATGGATTATATAAATTCCACTGATATTGAAAAATTAAAGTAAAACATTCCCCACGGCTTCATTATTTATCATATTTATCAATTTTTGCATATATTCAACAGGATATTCTCCTATATGTTCCGAGAAGTCATCATCTTCTTTCAGTGAAACAAGATATGATAATGCTATTCTCAGATTTGAAGATGCAAGAACAAGGTAAGCTGTATATTTATCACCATTATCCATTTTTTGGTCTATATCAATCCACTCCTCTGTTTCCCTTCTCAGGCTCTTTCTCAAGGCATCGGGCAGTACTGTATCCCTATCGTAGATATTTTCGTTCAATGTATCAAGTATATCAAGCATCTCCCTTATTTTCCCTATATTCCTTGCCTCTGAAATGGCCAGACCGAGAAATGATTGTACAATTTTTATCTCAGCCTCATAAAGAAAGAATTTATGGTTAACTGGCAATTTTTTATCTATTAATTCACAGTATTCAAGTAAAAGTTCATCTTCCATGGAAGTAAATTTGACACTCTTTAATTAAATTATTCAATATTTTTAAACTACAGTAGCTCCGGGCAGATTCGAACTGCCGTCTGCTGGTCCAGAGCCAGTAATGCTTGGCCGCTACACCACGGAGCTATAATATGTCATTACATTGTAATATAAAAATATTAATAAATTATCAGTACATCATAATTAATGTTTTCAATAGGCAATGAGATAAAACTTACAGTTTTTGGCTCGTCCCATGGCCCTTATATAGGTGGTACAGTGGATGGATTGCCTGCCGGAATAAAAATTAATAGCGAATATATCCAGAAATGGCTTGACAGGAGAAGGCCTGGGCAGAGTCTTATAACCACGCAGAGAAATGAAGAGGATACCATGGAGATCATTGCAGGATCAAGAAATGGGTTTTCCGATGGGTCTCCATTCACGTTTATTTTTAAAAACAAGGATTATATAGACAAGCATTACGACGAACTCATGGATAACCCGAGACCAGGTCATGCGGATTTGACCATGTTTTATAAATACGGAAAATATAGAAATTATGAAGGTGGTGGATTTTTCTCAGGAAGGATGACACTACCACTGGTTGCAGCCGGTGCAATGGCAATGGATATACTTAATGGTTATGGGATAAATATTGTAACTTATATAAAATCAGCAGGAAACATATATATGAAAGGGGAACCACCATTAGACCCTGAAGATGTATACAACTACAGAACAAGAATGCCAGACAGAGACATGGATGGTATATTATACAATACTATTCTCAAAATAATAAAGAATGGTGATAGCCTCGGGAGTATCATTAAAACTTCTGTATATGATATTCCTCCAGGCGTGGGAGAACCTTTTTTCAACTCTGTAGAGAGTGAAATATCTAAAGCAATGTTCTCTATACCGGGAATTAAAGGCATAGAATTTGGTGCAGGATTTGACCTGGGAGGCATGAGTGGATCAGAGGCAAATGATGAATTTTATACAGATGGACAAAAAATAATGACAAGAACAAACAATTGCGGTGGTGTTCTGGGAGGCATTACAGATGGAATGCCCGTTGAGTTCAATGTTGTAATGAAGCCAGCCTCTTCAATAAGAATACCGCAGAAAAGTGTTAATATTACAACTATGAAGCAATCCGAGATAAAAGTCACAGGTAGACATGATCCCTTTATATCTTTCAGGGCGGTTCCAGTTATCCAGACAATGACCGCATTTGTTATACTGGATCTGATGCTCAGCAGAAAAAAATTATAAGTGAAAAACAAGGTACCGGAATGAAAGCACTGAAATAAACATGGAAATGAATAGAACAAAACCTATTGAATATTTGGCGGTACGTATAGAACTCAGAACCGTGTTTATTAAGTTGTGGAATGCATTTTCCTCCCCCATTGTAACATTTACATATTCTGTATTCATCCCTACAGATGCAGGAGCTGTTTTTTCAAGTGCATCGATCACTGTTTTATTTATTAGATCGGCAACTTCCACAGGATCGCAATGCATGCCCAGGGGATTTATATCTAGTTGGCCAACGTTTACAACATGGTTATCTGTTGTGTATATGTCCATATTTCTAATACGGTGATCCGATTTAGACCTTGCAAGTTTTATAATATCCCTACTAATATTATTGGAATCCGTGAGGACTATGGCGTTATAATAATCCTTTATTTTGAAAACCAGTGCCTGAATCCCCATGGATGCCAGACCATCTATTTTCTTATAATTTCTGGCGTAGCCGATAACCGCAGGATATTCTGATGGTATGGATTTAAAATTCTTTATTATTGGTGATATCAGGAAATCACAGTCCTTAAGTTCTTCTGCGTCCTTCGTGAAACTGTTCTGGGCATCAAGCAGGGCAAAATTTTCTGCACCGTTACTATGTAGTGCCTTCATTAGCTTTAATCCAGATTCTAGTGATATATCATCAAAGGCTTTGCCATATGGTATAACAGCGGAAAATCCTGAATTCCCAAGTTTCTGAAGTGAAACATCGTATCCATCGACATTGAATTTTATGAAATCTGACACGGTGTTTTCATATTTAATTTTTTGAAGCGATTTCGTAACAGAAGCGGCAATATTTTTTATATCGTTTCTCCCGCTGCAGTTATTGCTATTCGTAGTGGCTGTATGGAAAACCATTAAATTATCCCTATTCATCTCATTTACCAGTTTCAACGGGAGATTGCTTGTGCATAGATTACCGAAAGGCCCAGGATGAACAAATGGGAATACTAGAGTTACAAGGTCCTTGTTTCCTGTTTTTATGTTTGCGGTAACAACGGGTACCTTCCTCTTCCTGTTATAAACACGATCAAAAAATTTCTCCCCTATCTCTCCATCATTATCCCTGTTAAGAAAGAATTCTATGAGTTCAGATGGTTTTGATCTGTACCTTCTTGTGAACTTTCTGGTACTCAATACCAGAAATATATATGAAGATACTATATATATAAGTGTTGCAACTACGAGCGGGACTATGAATTTCAATGCTTTACTTGTTATATAATAGAATGCAAATGATGATGTAATATATGAAAATGTATAATTTGCTGAAAATAACGTAGCCATTTTAATATTTGAAGGGTAATATATATAAAGCACGAGGAATCTGAGAAAAGCGGGAAATGCCATTGAAAGTGCCAGTATATAATAGTAAGGCATGGATATTACCGGATTCAATGCTACAGCCACCCAAAAGAATAAAGTTGCCATTGCGATTGAAATAAAATCCATATACAATATCCTGTTATTATTGAATTTTTTGTTGGTCCTCCTTATGGTTAAAAAATCTATTATAATTAAAATGAAAAACGGAATTATAAGCATGACTGCAATATTCCGTATATTTCCTGTGATAAGATAATCTATAACAAATATCAGAAAGAGTGGCAGCACAAAGTAATACCACTTTGGTGATTTTTTAACGTATTTTGACAATCCTGCTAGTGTTTTTCCTTTTTGCACCATAGGGAATTAAAAAGTGAGATATAAATTATTATGATTATTTGCCGAGTGACATCCTCCCCAGGCTAAAAATTTCAAGGATAAAATATAATTGATATTACAATCCTTAAAAAACAGGATTGATGAATTTTATAAGGATGATAACATATTATTTAATAATTTTCATAATTTTAAACTGGCCATAACCGGTCAAAATTCTTATGAATTCAGGTACTATAATATTATCAGTATTTATATCGATAGATAATCCCGTAAGTTCTCTAAGCTTCTCGGGAGATGAGATAACACAGATATTTTTGAATCCACAACTTTCGATAACTCTGTGCGATAATTGCTGATTCCCCCTACCCAGTAGAAATCCCTGCCCTCCGATAACCGATATAATTATTTTTATTTTCTGTGTTGTAGCACACTGATATATTTGTTCCTCTCCTGCATCGCTTACCAATAAATGTTTATTTTTTATAATATCAAAGCCAAGCATATTTGTATGTGCACCCATGGATTCTATTATGGCCTTGCAGGTGCTGCCTGGTCCTATTATATAGTAAATTTCAGGGTCCATGTTATCCAGTAAATATTCAGCAATATCAAATGAGGATGATACTGGATACTCGGCCTTGGATGTAGTGATCATTCCTTCAGTATCCGGTATCAGCAATGAGCCAAAATTCTTGACCTGCAGTATACCTGATCTGTATTTCTCTTCATCTATATCATCCACCTCAGCATATATGTAGTCAGTATCTATCTTACAAAGTTTATCAAAAATTTCAATGGCATGTTTTATATTCATAGCAAACACTGAACTATACATTTTAACTCCCGCCGGTATTCCCAGTACTGGTAAGTTTGTGCTGGCATTCAACACGTCCCTTGCGGTTCCATCTCCGCCCACAAAGCATATAAGATCCACATCTCCCGTTACTCGTAGGAAGTTAATAGTATCAATGCTGCTAGATGGTTCCACCGGGTTGTAAGAAATACTATAAGTATGCCCGGTAAGATCCATTTCACTGGAACCCATGGGTCCTGAAGGTACCTTGAATTCAATATTTTCTGCATTGATTCCCTTAAGAAATTCAATAGCGCGTTTAATAGATGTTGAGTCATCAATATTATCAAGTGATAAACCATCAGAGCCCTTATTATTCCTGATGCCACCGTATCCGGCCAGAGGGTTGACAAAAAATGCAACTTTGCTAACTTTCATATATAATCCTCTCTTCCATCCTCAGGCACAATAATGTTTTTATCCTTTATGGCTGAAATTTGCCGGAATGATTCAATGGACATATGTGTTGGCATAAAAATCCTGGATTCACTTGCCTTGAATGCCTTCAAGGCATCAGATACAGTTGAGTGTCCATATTTTATTGCTTCGTTTTCCATTGTATCCGGGTATGTTGCCTCGTGTATAAATAGATCACAATTTCTTCCAATTTCAACAGCCGCATCTGTGTAAGACGTATCGCCAGAGTAGAATATGGATTTTCCGGAAAGGTCCAACCTGTACATGTATTCATCCACAGAATGTATTCCAGGCATAATTTTTAAATTGTTTTCCGTATTGTTGAAAGTAACTCCTTTCATCATAAAATCCGGGGTGTGAAAAAAGCCAAGAATTCCAGTAACATCCCTGTATATCTCATCGGGACCGACTATATTGACATGAGTATCTATACCATGAAGACCTCTCTGCCAGATAAGTTCCGGAATTCCTCCAGCATGATCCAGATGCATATGGGTAACTAAAATTCTGTTAATGCCCGAAATATCCACATGTTTATCTATTAGGTATTCGGCTGTGTGCGGGCCACAATCCAGAAGTGTGCCACTATCAATTAAATATGTTGTGTTTCTTTTACCAGGTTTTAATCCAGATGCCCATGTTCCGATAGCAAGGATTTTCATTTGTGTATATTTTATATAAATATTAAAAATTTGACATTAGATTTTGACCTTCAAACCTGGAAATCCACTTATATAGGGGGTTGACAGCATAAATTTTGGGATAAAATGTTATACACAAATTATATGTGGCAAGAAGGAAATCACTTAATGCCCAGTTAATTTATCAATAATATCATAAAGGTTTGTTGATTCCACTGTAAAATCAGAATATTGCAATGTCCTGTAATTTGAAGGGTTAAACGCAACAAAATATTTCGATTTTTTTCTCATGGAAAGATCCATGAATGAATCTCCGACACTCACTGTTTCCCCCGGCAATATTTTAAATTTAGATTGTATAAGGCCCACATTTACATCTTTTTTGGCTGGATCCACATTTTTGATAAATTTATGTCCATTAACATCAACTTCGTTACCTATATAATAATCGAAATCCAGCAATTCCGATATATAACCGGCAAATACATGCGATCCGGCAGATACTATGGCAGTTTTGATCTTTCTTTGCCTAAGATATTCGATGGTTCTCAGTACATTGGACGACATATCGTTTAAATTGATATATGATTTTATTCTGGATTCGGTTAAATTACTAAAAAGATGATCAGGTATACCCTTCCTATGTATATAATCGAATGTGTATACCATATTTTCTTTGAAATTGCGTTTTTTCATGCACCTGTTCATTATTACATCCCATGAATTTCTATTTTTTAATAGTACCCCGTCCATATCGAATACTACTAATTTTATGCCTTCTAGATAATCTATTGAAGGCATATTATACATATTATTTCTTTCTTCTATTTCTATCATTAAATATATATTTACTCTTTATATTAAGCATTTACTATATATATTTAAGGAAAATATATATAAAAAGGATAGTATCCTTATAATATCATTGTTGAATGCATAA
>JAKAAU010000084.1 GCA_021802165.1 Thermoplasmata archaeon | reverse complement strand
GATTAATGCATATAGATAAAATGGAAATAATTGATTCGGATGAGACTTTTATTGAAAATTAATAAATATCCAGATATTTATTAATTTCCCAGTCCGTTACACACTGCCTGAACTCTGCCCATTCACCTTCCTTGATTCTGATAAGATTGTTATAGATATAATCACCGAATATTTCCTTCATTAAGCTACTTTCCTTGAATGCCGTTATGGCCTGCCCCAGTGACCCTGGCATGGACTCTATGCCATAATTTTTCCTTTCGTTACTGCTCATTTCAAAAATATTCTTTTCTATTGAGTCCGGTGGGTCTATCTTATTCTCAATGCCGTTCAAACCCATACCTATTATGGCCGCGAACTGCAAATACTGATTTCCGGCTGAGTCTGGATATCTGAGCTCCAGTCTCTTTCCCTTCGGGGCTGCCGACGGTATTCTTACCAGTGCACTCCTGTTTCTGTTTGCCCATGCAATGTATACCGGGGCCTCATACCCGGGAATGAGCCTTTTATATGAATTTACGGTTGATGCAAGTACCATGGATGCTGATTTCACGTTCTTCAATATTCCACCGAGATAATGCATTGCATACTCACTTAATCCGTGTTTTGTAGATTCCTTGTAAAACAGATTTTCGTCTCCTGAGAATATGCTCTGATGCACATGCATTCCATTGCCATTAACCCCTCTTATGGGCTTCGGCATAAAGGTAGCGTAATATCCATATGCATTGGCTGTTTCCTTTACAACGCTTTTTATCATTATTATTCTATCTGCCATTGTTATGGCATCAGAATATTTAACGTCAATTTCATGCTGCCCGTATGCTACCTCATGATGCGATGCCTCCGGGAAATAATTTAATCCCTCTAATTTTCTAATTATTTCCTGTTTTACAGTGAATGATCGATCCAGTGGCTCCTTGTCAAAATATCCACCGTAATCACTGGGTTCTATTGTAGGCTCACCTTCCTCATCCTGATTGAATATGAAATACTCCAGTTCAGGTCCGATGTTAATTTTCTTATTTTCTCTGGAAAGCCTTTCAACCTGTTTTTCAAGGATATATCTTGGATCGCCCTCAAATCTGGTTCCGTCCGGATTGAATATTTTACAGATAAAACGTACTGTTTTCCCGGCATAGTTCTCATTTGTGAGTATTGTATAGGATGATAATTCAGGTACAGCTTTCATATCAGAATTTTCAATCTGCTTATACCCCACAATTGAGCTACCATCAAACATGACACCATTGTAAATTACATCCTCAAATCTATTATGCGGGATCGTCAGTGATTTTACAGAGCCAACAATATCTGTAAACTGTAATTGCAAAAACTCTACTTTATCTTCCTTTAATTTTTCAATATAGGATTCCTCATCCTGCATATAACATAATACAAGCGAGTAATAAAAACTTTTATAGACAGAAAAGAGATATTTGAATTGTTTTAATATAATATTTCATATCGATTAGAAATAGAAAACCGTTAATGGTAGTTGAAATGGTGCTAAAATCCGGAAATATTTAATATATAGCTATGATAATCACTTACCTTGAAAGTTTTAAACAGAACTGCTGTGATGGATATAATAAATTCACTGAAGAATTCCATGTTGATTTTATTACTTTTTTTATTTCCATTTTATATTTATTCAGAATCCATGAAACTGTATATTTTCCCGTTAGTTCTCGTCTGCTTCGGAGTTGTGTATTATATTTCATATCTCATATCCGGAAGCTTGATAGAAATACTGGGGAAAAGATCTGTTCTCCTCGCAGGCATATTTTTTTCAATTGGAATTATGCCTATTCTTTATACTAGAGACTTTATTTTAATCATTGTATTAACTGCTATAATATCCATGGGTAGTTCCATTATAGACTACAGTAGGAATGGGCGCTCCTTAAAAGAGACCAGATCTTATTTATATACCAGTGCAATTATGGGAACTGTTTTAGTTTCAGAATATTTTGTTAAAATTAGAATAATATACATATTTTCCGTACTGGCCATTGCAATTACTATTTTTTCAATATTATCCCAGTTATCCGGAAATATGAATATAAATTACAGAAAAACCACTATAGTTAAAAAATTGAAAAGATATGTTATTTCCATAACTGACATTAAAAGGATAAGGAATATGTGGACCATGGTTTATGCAATTTTAATAAATATACTTATATTCATTTCAATAGGCATTATACTCATAACAGTTCCTGTACTGGCATTGAACAAAAATATTGATTTTATGGTTTTCAGATTCTTGGAAATTGTCGCCGTTTCATTTTTTGCACTATTTGTTGGAAGTATTATAAATGCCAGAATATATTACAGTATATCATTCACTGCAATATTTCCACTTTTATTGCTCATGGGATTTATCATATCCATAAAAAATACAGAAATTAACCTTCTCGATGGGGTTTTAATATTGCCCGCTATTGCGTTATTTTTTCCAGGGTACAGGAAATATTTTACCAGAAAATTTCCTGGCAGCGAGATATATTATGTTTACAAATTTGCCAATTTTTTCTCCTGGATATTCATCCTCCCTGTGCCATTTATTCTATTAAAATTCATTACCATACCAATTTATACAATTATTATTGAAGTGACCGCATCGATGATAGGCTTAATACTGACGCTTAAATTTACAAACTATCCTGAAATAGTATGGAATAAAAACGTAAAAATTAATAAAAGAAGTAATAATTAATCCCTATGAATCCTAGAGATGTAAGGAGAATGATGAACCAGATGGGAATAAAATCTACTGAAATGCCTGATGTAAAAGAGGTTATTTTTAAAGGCAAGGATAAGGATTATGTCGTAGAAAATGCATCTGTTACAATGATAGAAGCACAGGGCCAGAAAACATTCCAGGTAATGGGAACATTTAAGGAAAAACCTAAGACCCAGCAGGTAGAAGAATTTGATGAAGAGGATATAAAGCTGGTAATGGATCAGTGCAACGTGACTAAGGAAAAGGCTAAAGAGGCACTTAAGAAGGCGGGGGGAGAACCGGCACAGGCAATTCTTGATCTGGGAAATTAACATGGATTACCTTGAGGAGCTCCTAGCCGGGCAGATGCCTAATGAGGGGGAGAGAAGAAAGCTTGCTGCTATATCATCTGCTATTATTAATAAGATAGATGATATTTGTAAAAATGAAAATATAGATGCAACGTGCATCGAAGTAGGTTCTGTATCGAAAAACACCAATCTGAAATCCAGTGATATAGACATGTTCATTACGTTTGATAGGTCTTACCCAGTGGATTACATAGAGAAAAAAGGCCTTGAAATCGGTCATATGGTACTAGAAAACGGTACAGAAAAATATGCAGAGCATCCATATGTTTCAGGTTATGTTGATGGGATAAAGGTAGATATTGTACCTGCATTTAAAATCAGTAAGGGAGAAAAAATAGTTTCAACTGTAGATAGAACTCCGCTGCACACCATTTATGTGAATAACAATACGGATGAAAAAACCATTCACGATATACGCTTATTGAAGGTATTTTTAAAAAGCATCAATGTGTATGGATCAGAAATTGCAAAATCAGGATTCTCTGGATATCTCTGTGAAGTTCTGATCATTCATTTTAAAAGTTTTGATAGATTTATAGAATATATGGCAAACCTGAGAGGAAAACTCATTATCCCTGAGGAAACCGTGGATAAATTCAATGAACCCGTAATAATAATTGATCCTGTGGACCCATCAAGAAATGCAGGTGCTGCGGTTAGCCAGGAAAACCTATCCAGATTGAAACTTGCATCCAGAATATATATGAAGGGTAGAATTGATTTATTTAATCATACACCCGTGGTAAAAAGGAAACGTGAAACTAACATAAAGATATTTATGGTGGAAAAGCCAGATATTATAGATGATATAATATATCCACAGGCAGTGAGACTGAAAAACAAAATATGGGATATATTTCAGGGGAATGGATTCATTCCCATAGCATCTGAAATATGTGTAGGCAAAGATATAGAAATTCTAATAGAATACAAACTGGAAGAACTTCCTGGAATCGAAATTCATAAAGGACCCCCTGTTGAATCAAATGAGGCAATAAAATTTATTGATGTTTGGAACAGCAATCCAAGGTTGATGCGTGGCCCTTATATTATGGATGATAGGATTTATGTGGATGTTAAAACCAGAATAAGGAATATGGAGGGAATTATAAGAAAAGAGTTAAAAAATGAGGATATTGGTAAGAATTTAAATCAATTTAAGGATGAAATTAAAATATTATCTATAGATGAGAACTCACCTTTGGAAGTTGAAAAAAGGTTTTATTCAAAATACCTCTTTTGAAAGTTATCCTCCTGAGAAAATTTCTAGGAGAACAAGATTATCACCAGGATTGATAGTAAGGTCTGATGTCGCTGGTATGCCATTCAAGATAGCAACAAATCCATCTTCATTTATTCCCATGGAATCATAGATCTCCCATAACCTGACAGGTTTTTCTATACTGATTGTTTCCTTTTTTCTTCCTATTATCTCAATCATAACAGCTCCGGGCAGATTCGAACTGCCGTCATCGGATCCAAAGTCCGGAATGCTTGTCCACTACACCACGGAGCTATAATTAATCATAATCATAAATGGATATTAAAATGTGTTGAGAAAATAGGGTTATTATAAAAATAAAATTATTTTTTGGCTGAGCAGTTAAATTCATCACTGCATGTTTTGCCAAGACTCCTGAGTATGGAGAAAACAATTCCTAGACCTTTCTGTGCATCCTCGTCCTTCATGGCACGAAGCGTGCCCATCATTCCACCGACAGGCGTCACTGTATCAGTCTTGATTGCATTTTCTACAGCCTTTATCATGTTAACATAATGAGGTGCTACACTAAGGTCCAGTGTTCCTAGAGATTCCAGTATTGGTTTCTCGTTCATAATCAGGTTCATGGTAAAATCGTTTGAGAATAATCCCATTAATAATCCCATCGCACCATCATCATTGAGAACTCCCAGTACAGGATCGAGGATGCCCTTATTCTGCATTATACTGACCATCTCAAGCAGATTGCTCAAAGCCCTTACATTCTTTTCCTCTGACATTATTTTTAATAATACCATGACAGAATCTGTCTTTGTTGTAAGAGACAGTACGTCATCACTCGTCAAGAGGGTAAAGATGGTTTTTAATGTTTCATCGTCACTCAATATACCGGATATTACATCCAGAAATCCAAGGTTATCAAGCTTTTTAATGAGCTCTACTGCCCTGGTTAAACTGGAAATGTATTCCGGTTTCATCAATTTTTCTAACTGTTCATCTTCTGACATCATAATATATCACCAGCTGGCAAGATACTTGTCAAGTGCCATATCTCCATTTGTCCACATGAAGTATTTGGTAAACAGTTCCTTCTTTATATGGTTTGTGGGTGACGGCTGGGCTATTTTTTTGTCTCCACCATAGAAAGTTGTGTCATCAACTGATATTGCAAAGCCTTCAAGTGGATTATCCGCTATACATACAACTTCCGGTGTATATGTGTCTATTTTTGTTGGAACTCCTAGCCTGTTTGCAAGGTCCTGCATTGCAATTCTTGATGTCTGTACTGCAAGGAATCCGAGCTTTGGAACAGTTATCTGGTTTGAGTCTCCACATGAATAGACATTGGGATATTTCACAGATCTCATATGCTCATCTGTAACCATGAAACCTCCATCATCAAATAGATCCTTGGTTGAATTCTTAACTGCATCATTAGCCTCGTAGGGTGGCAGTATAACAGCTATATCTGCCTTTATTGTTTTCCCATCCTCACCAACTATCTCATCCTTTTTGATTTCGCTTACACGGAAATTCCATACCATATCAAATCCAGCCTGTGAATACATAGTTTTTATGACTCCTCTGGATTCCTTTGAAATATCTGTAAGTACTTCTTCACCAGGTGAGAAGATTGTAATGTGTGTTTTATCCATAACTCCTTTATTCTTGAGGAATGCAGGTATCATCAATGAAAGCTCGAATACAGGACCCTCACATGCTGATTCTGCTACATTTGCCCAGTTATTAGGATATTTCCCTCTGGGATTCAATGTTCCCTGATAGAATACACCGGAGCCAATGGCTATATTCCCGCCTTCGAACTTATTTAATCTATCATAAAGCGCTGTTGCAAAATCAGGCTCGCAGGCACTTGCACCGTATTCATCCCATCCCTTCAGGTGTTCTACTCCTAGCTTTGCGCCGAAAGCAACAACAAGGTAATCATATGTAATGTTTTCCTTCTTTCCATCTGGTGTTGAGTATTCCACTTTATTTTTCTTTGCATCTATTGCTGTAGCCTCTCCAAGAATGAACTTTATCCCCTTTGCAGGCAGGGCTGTAGCAAGATCAACTTCCAGATCCTCTGCTTTGAAAACTCCTATACTGACATGGGGCATACCCGGCCTGAAAGCAGCATAGGGTGTGTTATTAATTAATGTTACATCAATCTTATCTCCAAGCAATCTCTTTGCTGTGTAGGCAGCAGTCAATCCAGCAAACCTTCCTCCTAAAACAAGTAATTTAGTCATATTTCACCACTAATGTTATAATATTACAGTTATATATTAAGTTTTTTATCATAATTATGAAGAAAAATGCTTTTTTGGTAAAAAAATAGGTATATACTTTATATAGATTATGTATCTATTTATAAGAGAAAAAAGAATAAATTATTTTATAAAATAAAATGTCAAAAAAATCATTTTTATTTCATTCAACTTCATTATTCAATAATGTTGCTCTTTTGATAACCTGGTTTATAAATCCGGA
>JAKAAU010000083.1 GCA_021802165.1 Thermoplasmata archaeon | reverse complement strand
ACAGCTGATCTGCTGATTGTGCATTTGCCATATGCTCTGCCGGAATAATTTCTTTCTCCAGTGCCCGGAAATCATCTGATATTACCCATGCAAACATTGATGACAGGAAATCCACAGCATATATGATTAAAAGACTATCACCACGTATCAGCAATGAGTAGGTTATAATCATGAATAAATTAAGAACTATATATATAATATGCCTGCTGTATTTATCTATTATTGCACCTTCCGGAATCGCTACTATAAGATATCCAAGCAGGGAAAAGCCCGGAATCAAACTGACAAGGAAAACAGAATGATAATTAGCTACAATCTCCCACATGAAATAGATATAATATGCGGTATTGCTGAATCTTGCTATATTTCTGGAAATCAGGTACCTGATGAAGGCACTTCTATTATGTTTATAAAGGTCTGAAGGTATCATATAAATCAAACTTATACGTATATTTATATGTTATATATAAATTTATGTCCATGGATGAGAAATACAGGGATGTACTGAATGTTTTAAGGAATCAAACAAAAATGAAAATTGTCACTCTGCTTATAAATTACAAGAAGATGACGGTTACCGGTATGGCGAAATACATAAAAACCACCAGATCAAATCTGTATCAGATCATGACGGAACTGGTATCCGCTGGTATTGTCAATGAACCAGAGATAAGGCCTAAGAAAAATTATGTTGAGAAATATTACAGCCTAAATAAGGATTATTTTGCCTTTCAAGATGAAAAGATAGACAATGAAATAAAAGGTCTTCCTGATACAGAATTCAGGGAAACCTTGGCATCATTTCTCACTGCACAGTCATTGAATATAAGCCTTTTGGCATCCTCCGTGGAGAATATGGCTTTAGAGGAAATCAGAGAGATAAGAAACCAGCATGAGCCAAATATAATGTCATATGGTACTATATCCAGAGAAGGAGCATTATCCGTAACTACAGTTTTAAAAAAGGAACTCATGAACACCATTGGGGATAACGGAGATGAAAGTACTTTCCTCTTTTTGCTGTTTCCCTCTAGATTACTTACAGGGAAAGAATAGTGCAGGCATTGATAGTTTTTGGTGCCATCACAAACCGATAAATTGAATTATAAAGTATTTATTCAATGTCATGGATGATTGGGATAATGCGATATTATTCAATATATTGAAAAATCCAAGGGGTAGGCTTTCCGATTTTGCCCAGGGAACAAGTCTAAGTGACCAGGATGTCCACTATAGACTAAAGAGGATACGCGAAAATAAGATTCTTGAGAAATATATGCTCCATCTGAATCCAAAGATATTTGGGAATCAGGCCTTCTATATGGCATTTGCCACAGATGTTACATTTCCTGGAGAGGTGGATTCTATTATAAAATGCTTTGAAAAACTAACAGTATACGGCATATCCGGTAATGAAGAATCACTGAATAAAAAAATTGAGGAGTTGAAATCTTATCTCGGAAATCCAGTAATGGAATATTCCCCAAAACCAGATTCTGTTCCCATTCAACTTTCGAACCTTGATTCATTTATACTGAAGGTTTTATCCAGAGACCCGATGACTCCCACTAATATCATAGCAAAGGAATCTGAAAAAAAGGTAAAGCAAATAGAGTCAAGACTCGATTACATGGAGAAGCATAATGTATACAACATTATTCCCAAAATAAATCTATCAAGAGTGAACTTAGTTATAGTAGCATTTTTCAGCAATAATGTTGAGGAACTAATAGATGGGATAGATCAGGAACTTGTAATTCTAAGGGATTCAATATCCGGACTTGTCCTAATATTCCAGCAGAATCTTGCAAATGCCAAGACTGTGGTAAATAAAATAAAACATATTGATAATAATCTGGATGTTATGATTGTTTATGATTATAATTTTTATAAATAGTCATTTTGATAATGGGCATTTCGTCAGTTTTTTATTATATAATAGATAAAAATCCGGTATTTTTATCAAAATACTAATATTATGAATAAAACATTGGTGTATTAGCGATTAACTGGCAAATATGGTTTCCAGAACTATGTATTTTAAACAACAAATGGCTATCCACAATTTTTTACGGCAATAGACGGATTGGGTTTACACAAATTATATATACCATGCTTATAATTGACATATAATGCCTGAAATATATGTAAAAGATGAAATATATAAAAATATATCGGATAGCCACGGAGATGTATCAAAGTTTGTGAATATGGTACTTACACAGTATGTTAACACCTTCTCAGTATCAGAAAATGATGGTATAGATCATTACAGGACACATGGAAACGGAGATTAAGTTTAAGCATTAAAATAATATATTTTTATTTTCACATAGAATCCTAAAATAATTTTTATAATTTTAAGTTGCAGTAATTGTCTCTGCTGAAATTCTGAAGCACTATATGGGAGTCAGTCCTTTCAATACCTTCCATGGTTGATAATCTATCCATGAGCTTCTGGTATTCTTCTGGATTTTTACTGATTGTATAAAGTATAAAATCTATATCTCCCAGGAGGAAATCTACACTGACTACTCCGGGGATTTCCATTAATGCTTTTCCCAGATCCTTATAGTACTCTTTTCCGTATTTTGCGCGAACAAATGTTATTGTATAAAAATCAAATCCTATCTTCTTATAATCGATCAGGGCTATACTACGCTTTATAATGCCATTTTTTTTCATTTCCTCTATTCGCCTTGATACTGCGGAGGGACTATTTAATCCGGTTAAAATACCTATTTTTCTTAAGGCAAGTGAAGAATTTCTATGCAATATACTGAGGATTTTTAAATCGGTATCGTCCATATTTTAGCATGTATTATTTGATATTAAATCCTTGTACATGGAATAAATTCGAAAAATTTTCTTATTTATTTAATAATATAGCAAAATATTATCATAATATATAGTTTGCCAATTTTTTAATAAATTTTATATTGAAATAACTGTTTTATTTTTTATGATGGATATAGATATTGCTAAAATACCATATATAAAAACTGAGATACCCGGACCAAAAAGCAGGGTACTTCTGGATGAACAGAGAAGATATGAAACTGCATCTGTTACCTATCCCAGAAGCTTTCCCATAGCTATTAGATATGCAAAGGATTCTTTGATTGAGGATATGGATGGAAATATATTTATTGACTGGCTCACAGGAATATCAGTACTGAATCTTGGCTATTCAGAATTTATAAGAAATGCTGTTAAATCAGAAATGGAGAGCACTTGGCATGCACTGGAAATCCCAACGGAGGCAAGGATAGAATTTTTAAAAGCGTTGAACGAAGCGTTTCCTTCAAATATGAGGGATTATAAAACTATTTTCGGTATCAGTGGTGCCGATGCCTGTGAGACAGCAGTGAACATCGCACACCAGGTATCAGGTAAAAACGCATATACTATAGTATTCGAAGGTGCATACCATGGCGTATCTGGAGGAATAATAGCTGCCACATATGAAGATAAGTATAAAGCCGGAAACAATAGTCCGGGATTCAGGGTAATAAGGGCTCCGTATCCCGGTATTCTCTGGGAAAATTATTCAGTAGATGATGTTATCGAATATATTCAAACTGCAATCAGGGAAAATGATATTGATTCCCTGCTGGTAGAGCCAATTCTCGGAGAAGGAGGCTACGTGGTACCTCCATCTGGGTTCCTGAAAGCTCTGAGAAAGTTATGTGATGATAATAATATAATAATGATAGTTGACGAGGTACAGTCCGGCATGGGCAGGACAGGAAAAATGTGGGCATTCGAACATGATGGTATCAAACCGGATATTGTATGTGTCGGCAAATCAGTAGGCGGCGGTATCCCAATGTCGCTGGTTTATTATAGAAAAGATTTCGATGATAAATTACCGGTGCCGTTCCATCTGGGAACATACCGTGCAAATCCGTTAGCGCTTGCAGCCGGGAGGGAGGTTATAAAGAGAACACCGGCGGTACTTGACAGTGTAAGAGAACGGGGAAAAGAGTTGCTGAAAAGATTAGGAGAAATCGACAGCGATTCTATAGCCCAGGTTAGAGGAAGGGGATTCATGATAGGAATTGAGCTGGGAAGAAACGACAAACCGCTTGATTCTATTACGATGAACAAATATAAAAAATCCATGATAGAACACGGAATTATAATGCATACCTGCGGGCATTACGGGAATACCTTCAGATTTATGGCCGCATTGAATATTGACCAGAAACTTCTTGACACTGGTGTAGAAATATTTGACAAGGTGGTGAGCACTCAATGGTAGATAAATTGAAGAAGAATGAGGGTGGACTGTGGTCCGGAACATTTCAGGCAATTGCATATGTAGCACCGGCAGCAACTGCTGCATCATTCCTTGTTGAGGAAACCGCGTATGTTGGAGCATCAACAACCTTTGTATTTCTTCTGGCATTGATAGGAGTTACATCTGCTATGTACATGAATTACGTTTTCTCCGGAAGAATATCCCATGCCGGCGGTTACTACGCTTATGTCAGGGCTGGTCTCGGTCCAAAATTCGGTATATTTTCTGGTTGGTTATATTTTATCAACATACTGGGAGCACTGGCGGGATTTGCAGTTCTCTTCTTTGCTGGCGTTTTATGGCCACTGATTCCACAGCTTTCTTCCAATCCATACGGCTGGATACCTTTAGCCTTCATACCTCTTGTTCTTATTTTGGTACTTCTTTATCGTGGGTTGAAACCATCACTGAAATATACGATAATCGGTGGCATGATAGAGGTTGGAACACTTATTATAATATCCGTGGCAATAATAATAAGACTCGGCCCACATAACACTTTCATCCCATTTACCCCGCACGGCAATTCCTTCGGTCATCTTGGTCTTGCAACCGTTTATTCAATACTTGGATTTGTTGGTATAGGTTCGGTTATAACCCTATCAGAGGAACTTCATAATCCAAAGAAAATTGTAAAAAAATCCATAGTAGTTGGAATGCTTATAACAGCAGTTGTCTATATTCTAGTATCCTATGCCATGGTTGCCGGTTATGGTATCAACAGGATGACATCATTTTCAGCCGCCACAGATCCAGGATTCACAGTAGTAGATACATACCTTGGCCCCATAGTTATGATCATATTCATAATAATAACCCTGAATAGCTTCCTATCCAATGGAATAGCGGAGGGAAATGCATTCAGCCGTGAGGGATTCGCCATGGCAAGAGATGGAATTATATTCCCTAAATCCCTGGCAACTGTACATAAAAAATACGGTTCTCCAAATAAAATCATACTTATAGAGTGGGTTATAATAGTTGCATTGACCCTGGTAGGAGGGCTTATTTTTGGACCATTTGAGGGCGCGGCTCTTATAACAGCAGTCAACGGAGTTTCTCTGTACATAGTGCATATACTGGCAAACTTCTCACTTCCCATATATGGTAAAAAAACACTGAAATTAAAGCTGAAAGGACTCCTACCGCTAGCACTTGGGCCCGTTCTTGCAACAGTGGTTTATGGATTTGCCATATACGGGGAATTTGTTCCAATACCTCCTTATCCGGGGAATGTTGCACCCTATTCTATCATAGCTGCGGTAATAGCAGGAATAGCAATAACCATAGTATTGTTCATAAAAAAACATCCTTCAGAGATGAAGTCCATAGGAAAGGAACAGGATCATATGCTGGAGCCCATATCAGAACAGGAACTGGAAGAATGAAATAAATAAATTTTTATTTAAAAAAATTATTATAATATCCTATTATTAAAGGTAAATGAAAAAATACCTTAGATTCGCTGTGATTGTCATATCCATTATACTCGCAGTTATAATCATATCACCATTTATTTTGGGCCCATTCGAGGAGCCACATAACAGATTCTTTGAGGTAAATTACAAGCCATCTGGGAGAGAGAGTTATTTTCATAAGCTGGGCAGGATGCCCGATCGGCGCATCATTGTCATGGCCATTATACTTTGCACTGGAAAAATATGGTAATGTTTCGTACTATAACTGGCATTCAGACCCCTCTGATTCTTTCCCATTCACGCCTGGCTTAATATTTACCAACTATTCTTCCAGTTCAATAAATGCTTCCTTTGTATATCTTTACAACAAAAGCCTGACTGGAAATTTTTATAATAAAACTATAAGTGGGAATTTAGTAACAGACGGCTTAAACGAATTAAAATCAGATCTGGCATCACCATATTACCAGATGGCAAAAAAGTATACAACCGAGGAATCTGTACAACCACATCATATAAATACAATAATAATTATCTCTGGTTCCTCCGGCACCTATGTATTAAATGGAGAATTATATTCTCCATCACTGATTGACAGTGATAGCCATTCACAGTTATTTTATAGTGGTAAGAATATGACATTCATTCATGATTCCTGTGAAACCATAAATGAATATATCAGTAAGGCTAAATAATATTTATAATAATTATTTTCTTTTCAGAATAGGCTTTATCATGGAATCCTGTTTAGGTTTGAGTATAAAGCCTGCTATTACTACCCCGATTCCGGCCAGGAAAGAGATAATTCCAGCCTCAAATGCGTATGATGCATAGCCCAAATCACTGAATTCCTGTGATGATTCAAGAGAGTATCCAAAATCTGTAGGCTTAGCCGATGTGAACATAATATATATGTACCTGCCTACCTGTGACATCCTCCCCTATCTAAAGTTCGGGGCTTCCCGCTTCTACGGGACTGGCTTGCCTTAAGGTATTGGCCAGTTCCTCCACGGGCATGAATTCCCCACAGTCCGTGGGTACTCTTCTCTTATGTTTGCTCTTTTTCTGCTTTATTATAATAAGGGTATTGAATACCTTCTT
>JAKAAU010000082.1 GCA_021802165.1 Thermoplasmata archaeon | reverse complement strand
TAGGTATTTTTCCACGATTATAGTTATTCAACAGCCTGAAATTCACAAAAATACCCTGAGCTGTCTCAGGTCTGAGATAATAATCACCTGAAACCCTGTACATCAAATTGAAATCGTAAACTTTTTTGATTACACTGCCGCAAACTGGGCATTTCAGGTTATATTTTTCAACAAGTTCTTCAGCATCTTTCAGGGATTTGGGAATAGATGAAATTTTATTAAAGCCCAGTACGGTTTCAAGCTTGAATTTATTTTTGCATTGATCACATTCAGATGCAAGATCGGAAAATCTTGCAATATGACCCGATGCCTGGAATACAGGTTCCGGCGTAACATTCGGTGAGTCAAGGAATATGGCACCATCATCCAAATACTCTTCTTTCCAAATTTTTACTATATTATCTTTCAGGAGAACTCCCAGTGGCCCATAGTCATAGAATCCTGCAAACCCTCCATATATTGAAAAAGATGGCCAGAAAAAGCCTCTCCTTTTCGCCAGTTCAACTGCATCTTCATACATTTTAATCCTTGAATATTTTCATTATCTCTATATCATATAGCATACCATAAAGGTCACCATGGCCGGTCAGAACCGGAAGCTGGTTATAGTTCTTCTGCGACATCAGTTTTACGGCGTCTTCCAGGTCGGATTCAAGGTATATAACCTGTGGGTCCTTTACTATAAGCTTTTTAACAGGTATATCCGGAACCTTTATGTTGGATTTGGCTATAAAATATGTGAATACGTTTTTTATTCCATCCCATGACCACGGGTCTTCATCATCGGCTATTCCGGATTCCGTGGATTCTATAGTTTCATACATCTTTACACGGTCAAATATATCCCTGTCAGTGATCAGTCCGGTAAACTTTACATTTTTATCAACAACAGGGAAGGAATATATCTCTGAAAGATTCATCATTAGAAGTGCAACTGATAGGGGTGTTTCCTCCCAGCATGGAACAGAACTGTATTCCATCACATCCTTAACTTTGGTTTTTCCATATTTTTCTTTTATCAGGTTCAAAAAATTTTGGGGAGTAAGTATTCCCACTATCTCATTATCGTCGTTGATGACAGCAAGATGTCTCTTCTTCTGTGTGTATAATTGCATTGCTGCAACATCAACAGGGTCATTTTCATTCACGGTAGGTGCTTTTCTCATGACAAGTGCCGTCTGTGTTTCATCGGGTTTGTAAAATATATCCCTTCTGGTTATTATACCCTGGTATTTATTCTGAATATTTTTTATGGGTATGCCTGTTACATTGTTTTTAATCAGTACTTTTATTATTTCTGAAATAGAACTGGGAACTGTATAGCATAGGGGATTTTTTGTCATTATATCTGAGACCTTATAATCCATGGAAGTTAATGTATATCTTATAAATAATTCTTTAGGTGCTCGGTCCATAATGCAATTATTTTTTATGTCATTAATCCAGTGTGCAAATACAATTCTGGTAAACAAAATGGTTTTATTGTATATATGATTTCAGAATATGGAAAAATATTACGTTGAAGTCAGGGCATATCCCACAATCGGAATACTGCTTCTGGGAGGTTTGTCGGATAATATTAAAAGACTTCCCAGGCACACCACTGCAGGCATAGCATATACCAGCCTGAATGATGATATATATGTAAAGACAGACCTTTATCTCTCAAATGAAAGGTCAGGAATCATCAATGGTAAACGTATTTCAGATGATTCAAACAGGTCTCCCTTTATTGTTATAGACAAATATAAAAATGATATACTTAAAAGACACCCTGAATTTAAGGAAGTATCATTTATATCTGAAAATAAAAATGTCCTCAGTGGAAGCTCAGATGCAGGTGCAGCAGCCATAGGTGAATGTATAGAATCAATATTTGAGTATAATATTAACATATTCAATTTCGAGAATGACCTCCAGAAAATATCTGAAAGCGTCGGAAGAAGCCTTTACGGTGGATTTACAATTAATCATGCGAATGGTAAGGAATCACTAACAGATGAAATTCTCGGTCCGGATGATTTTCGGGATTATGTAATAGTCGGTTGCAAGTTTTCTGACAAAAGAAAGCCTTCCGACGTTATCCATGAAAATATTATAAACCATGAAAAATACCAGGAACGTGTTAAAAATTCAGAAATCAGGGCAAAGGAACTGGAAAAGCTTGCCGGCAATCTGGATATCAAGGGAATATTTGAAGCTGGTGAAAAGGATACACTGGAGTATCATTCCCTGCTCCGTGATGTGGGCGTTAATATTATTACAGATGCAATGCAGAAATTTATCAATAAAATTTCAGAACTAAAATCAAATTTCTGGAATGCCTATATTGTTACCGGAGGAACCAATGTTTTTGTTGCAGTAGAAAAGGAAAATATGGAAAAGGTAAAGGAAGCAGCAATGGAATTTCCATGCGAACCTGTTTATCTCAAAGTAGCAGGAAAACCGGACGTTATATCCAGAAATTTTTAGTTTTTCTGCTTAATTTTTTGATAGGTTTTCCTGTAAGGGAAGAATATCACAGCAAGAAATCCTAAAATTGATAAAATCAGGTAATCGTATGAGTATTCTGGGACATGAGTTGAATATTCGCTGGGCCACTCACCTTCCAGTTTCATTACATTCAATTTTATTAAACCGTACCATGGAATATAACCGTATGCCTTGCCAACAATTTCAGTTAGATTCACCGGCTTTATCCCCCATATGTTCTGATCGGACGCATAATAGGCATTATATGTTTTGTTGTAATATCCGGAGTTCTCAGAGAGACATGCAAGGTTGTGATCGCCTACGGTGATGAATCCGGAATCACCCTTATCTGTGGAAACATTTACTATAAGATTTCTATGGGCATATCCAATATTATCAAGTATTATTGTATCTCCATAAATGTGAATATAGGACTGGTTGTGGTAATCTCCGATTTCAGGTACTGACCCGTTCCAGTATAGATAAAATATTGCCCGGTGAATTGTGACAACACCCAGGGCCGAATTGTGATATAATATAACATTTCCATATTCGCCATAGGTTGAAAAATTATCCTGTTTTCCCTTAACATAGGTTGTTACTTCATTTACATTATTCACTTTTTTTACCAGTACAATTGTTCCTTCATCGATTAACCCATACTGCCATTTGTCAGAGTGCTCCATACTGTAAGACTCCACAACGCTGGCAGGAGGAAAAACACCTGAATATGCTGTGATTGAAACAAGTATTATGATAATCACAATAACCAGTATAACTGTGGCCCGAAAGTACTTTTTTCTATAATAGGGAACGGTCATTGTAGGTTAATGAACTATATCTATAAATAATATATCGAATACTTATTGTGATTATCATATGATATAGAACAAGTTTAAACAATTACCATAATTCAGGCAAATATTTGCAAGCGCATATATCAAAATGTTTAATATATTTCTTATCTTACTAATTTATGATTAGAAGACGGTACTACTTTCTTTCCGTACTCATATTTTCTATCACACTTTCCATTATCATTTCATCTAAATCTCCTGATTTTGGAACTGCTTTCCTTTTTTACACTGGAATATTCTTTATTCTCACTGTTTCACTGTCGGTCTTTCCATATGTATATTATAATCATCTCTCTGAACTGAGTGTATTGAATAGAATTCCGAAATATCTGCCAGGTGATATTATCAACATTGCCGATTCAAAGGCAAAGTTTACAGTATCCATTATGAATAATAATTTTAATGTAGTTTCAGAGCTTATACAGGAAAGATATATAGAGGCAAAGGCTGTATTTCTTGGTCACTACCTGGAATTTTATCAATACTCTTCACCCTGGGTGATATCATATTTACCATTTCTAAAAATAGATTTAAATTCAATAGTTGCAATTTCACAGGGCAGGCGTACATATGAAATTAGCTTACCTGATCTTCCGTCGCTGATTAAATGCAATTATTTTAATATTAAAACCGAAACGGAAAGCTATAAAATTATAGTTGAACAGGAGACAACTGAAAAATTCATATCTACAATTTTAAGTAAAAGAACGAATAACCAAAATCTTTAAATTCCATAGTTAAATTAATGTACACAATGGCAAAGGATAACCAGAATGAGAACTTCCAGTCAGGAGCTGGATTAATCCGATATTTTAATGAAGAGGAAATTAAAGGTCCCGCTCTGGATCCCAAATTAATAATTTATATAGGTATAGCGATGGGAGTTATAGTTGAGCTTGCTAAGTTTTTCTGGCCAGTTTGATTTAATATTAAAATAATAAATCTTAGTCTTTTTCCCAGTTATTGGAAATAAATTATATGTTTATTGAGTATACTATCAAAAATATAAACAAATATTATATAATGTCTAGATATTAGAATTAATGACTCCCTTTATTGAAAGGACATCCGGTTTTACTGTAATGCATTTTCCCGAACTCATCGATGCTACCTTTATTTCAAGGCCTAATAGATTTCTTGTAAATGCATATGTAAAGGGTGAGAAAATCCCGGTACATGTGCATGACCCGGGAAGACTGGAAGAATTATTATATCCCGGAAATAAACTGAAAATACGAAGTGCACCCGGGAAAAAGACCATGTACTCTGTGACCTTCTGCAAAAATAATGATGTCTGGACATTTAATGACTCAAGGTTTCATTCAGATATTGCCTCTTTGTTTTTGAGAAATGGCACCAAAAGAGAGGTTACAGTTGGTAATAGCAGGATCGATTTTCAACTGGATAATTCATTTATAGAGGTAAAATCAGCCACACTGGTTGAGAACGGAATAGCATTATTCCCCGATGCACCTACTCTGAGAGGAAGAAAGCATCTTGAAACCCTGATGGAACTCATTGATAATGGTTACGACTCCTATGTCCTGTTTTTGATATTTAATGAAAATGCCACATGCTTCCAGCCAAATAATGTGATGGACCCGGAGTTCTCAAAGGCATATTACAAATCCATTGAAAAGGGTGTAAAATTTAAATTCCTGGTGTTTTCAATAGTCGATAATAACGTTGTATTCAATAAAGTGGTGAATGATTGCAGTGGTAAATGATCGTTAATAACTATTATATGAAGTGTAGCAATCAGCCTATATGTCTACCGTGGAAAATTCAGATAGAGATTTTATAATTGAATCTGCAAGCAGATTATTATCCATAAAGGCTGTATCCCCTTCATCAGGTGGAGAGGGTGAATATAAAAAAGGTCAGGAATTAATTAAAATATTGAAAGAACTGGGCTATGACAACTTTGTTGAATACAACACTAAGGACAATTCCGGGCATGTGAGACCGAACTTTGTCCTGAAAATCGGTAATTTCCAGAAGACTTTATGGATTATTTCACATATGGATACTGTACCGGAGGGCGATATTGAACTGTGGAAGTATGAACCCTATAAGGCAACTATTGATGGCGATAAAATATACGGTAGGGGTTCAGAAGACAACGGGCAAGCACTTTTTACTACCCTGCTGCTTCTAAAAAATCTTGACAAATCAAAATTGAAGATCAATCTGGGAATTGCCTTTGTTTCAGACGAAGAAACCGGGAATGAATACGGCATAAAGCACATACTTAAAGAGGATATCTTCAAGCAGAATGATTTAATAATAGTGCCTGATGCCGGAACCAACGAGGGCTTAATAATAGAAACAGCGGAAAAAACCGTAATGCAGTTGCAATTCGAGGTACGCGGTGTACAGGGTCATGCGAGCATGCCTGCCACCTCTGTAAATGCATTCAGGGTGTCCAGTAAATTTATTGTTGATCTGGATTCCGTTCTACATAAAAAATTTAACAGGGAAAATACACTTTTTATACCTCAATACTCGACTTTTGAGCCAACAAAGCATGAAAAAAATATCGATAATATTAATACAATTCCAGGTAGGGACGTATTTTACTGGGATTTCAGAATATTACCGGAATATCCCGCGGATCAAGTATTGAAGGAAATAGATAATACCATATCAAAATATTCAAAGGATTCAGGGGCAAAGATATCATATAAAGTGGTAGATCGTGTAGATGCACCGGCGCCTACGGATGAAAATTCAGAGGTCATTGTCAGATTAAAGAAAGCCATAAAAAATGTAATAGGAGAAGATGCTATAACAATAGGAATCGGTGGGGAAACATTTGCCTCTTTTCTTCGAAGCAGCGGTTACAATGTGGCTGTATGGTCCACTACAGCAATTGAAGAAGCACATATGCCTGATGAATACTGTTTAATTTCTCACATTTTACAGGATGTCAGTGTATATAGGGAATTACTTTATAACTAGTTTTAATAATATATCATTAATTTAGAACCAGAAGTAAATTCATATGTCCTCTGATATTCTATTTTTGTGCTAAAGTATATCGGAAATTTTGAGTACTTTATATTCGGGCATCATACTTACGTCCTTGAGAAGATGGCCGGTTAAAATTGATGTCACAGTATCTCCTGAATCAATAATTCCAGATTCTCTCAGCTTTAAAACGCCTGCAAGTGAAGCAGCAGATGCAGGTTCACAACCTATGCCGGAACGGTCTATAACCCTTTTTGCATCCATTATCTGGTCATCTGTGACCTTTTCCACAATTCCATTGCTGAATTCCATAGATCTTCTGGCTTTCTTGTAATTGACAGGATTCCCGATTTTGATAGCAGTTGCTATTGTTTCTGCTTTTACTGCTTCAATGTGATCCTTATTTCCATGTATGTAATCATAAAATGGTGCTGCCCCTTCGGCCTGAATTGCCAGAAGTTTCGGAACGTAATCTATTATATCAAGTGACTTTAAGTCCATCAGTGCCTTACCGAAAGCCGAGGTATTGCCCAGATTCCCTGCAGGAAATGATATGAAATCAGGTTTTGATTTCTCCA
>JAKAAU010000081.1 GCA_021802165.1 Thermoplasmata archaeon | reverse complement strand
GATTATAGGATATTCCATTGAAGAAGAAAATAATGAAGTAAAGCTGGAATTTAATCCTGACAGGCCAGATCTTTTCTCATTTTATGCATTAAAATCCAATATGAAAATATTTTATGACGGCAATTATAGAATAAAGCCGCTCTTCGAAAAATCAGATAAACTAATCCGTGTAGATAATAGTGTAAAATCTGAAAGGCCTTATGTGATGTCCTTTGTCGCCCGTGGAAAGCCACTTGGAAATTATTATAGCCATATAATAGATTATCAGGAAAAACTACACGAAACTATTGGAAAATCAAGAAAAAAGATGGCTATAGGCATACATGACCTTGATAATATCTCACCTCCCTTCCTGTTTACCATGCGGGATAAAAAAACTTTAGAATTTACAACATATGACAATTTCCATGGAACAGCCAGAGAAATACTGGAGAAGCATGATAAGGGAAAACAGTACCGGCAGCTAATTTCATCGGACACAATGGTGCCTGTAATACTTGACAGCAAGGAAGATGTAATGTCAATGCCCCCCATAATAAATGGGCTGAAATCTAAAATTGGAAATAATACATCAAAACTTTTCTTTGATATAACAGGAACAGACTATAATGCGGTGCTTTCTGCGTTTTACCTCTTTGCCTATGAAATGTCGTATATTGGATATGAAGTACTTATATCTGATGCTGATAGGAATACAATTAACTATGACTGGAGAAAGGTAGAATTTACACATAAAGAAATTACAAAACTTATGGGATTGGAACCTGATAATACTGTAATTTTGCTGAGAAAAATGGGATACAGATGTGAAGTAACATCGGGTGGTTACAGGGTAAACGTTCCAGGAAACCGTATAGATGTTATGGGGCCTGTAGACATAATAGAGGATATAGCAAAGGCATATGGCTATGGTCGCATTCCAGCCAGGCCACTGAAAACTTCAGGTACCGGTGTTCCGTACACACCGAACGAAGATGAGAATATAATTAAAGGAATATTAACATCTATAAATTACCAGGAAGTCAGAAGCTTTATCCTGAATTCAGAAGATTTTTACAGGAAAACAGGATACTCAGGAGATGTAATAATCACAAACCCTAAAAGTTTAGAATACTCAGTAATTAGAGATAAATTATATCCAGGCATAATAAGCCTTCTTGCAATTAATAAGCGGAGAAAACTGCCTTTAAAAATTTTTGAAATAGGGCAGGTTGTTGTTTCCGGAAATCAGGAAAGCCATCTCTGTGTATTGTACAACAATTCGAAGGCAGCTTATTCAGACATTTATGCTGTGCTTGAATATTTGCTGGCAAGAACAATAAATGCCGGTGCAAAGGTGTTGCAGGGCAATTATAATGAAATTATATCAGGTAGAGGAGGAGATATTGTTTATGAAAACACAACACTGGGAATAATAGGAGAAATGGACCCCTCAATTCTGGTTGATTTCGGGATTCAAAATCCGGTAGCCTTTATGGAAATAAATCTTGACAAACTAAGAAACATTATAGAAAAATAACTTTCGTGGGTTAAGGCAAAATCCACATACTTATTATACAGTATAAATTAAGATGAATAAATAAGTATTTTAACCATATTGCAATTCCGTACCATGAAATCAGTTAATCTCCGCGGTGCAGTGATGCAATCATTTACATCCATCGGACCTATGCTGGATTTCATCGCGTTGTTTTCAATTATCTCTGCATATTCTGGTTCAATGCTTCCATTCGTCGTTATTTTTTCATTTCTGCTTTCCTATTTCACATTATATACAATATATTCCCTTTCCAGGATATATGTTACAAATGGCGGTTACTATTCATATGTGGGCAATGCACTTGGCAGGGGGGCAGGGTTTTTTGTTCTCCTGCTATATATTATATATTCTGTACTCACCGTTCCCAATATATCACTGTTCATTTCAGGATTTTCATATTCAATTCTGGAGCTGGCTGGTTTCACTGCTCCGGTTTTAAAGTATGTGCTCCTTCTTATATTTATAGGGACGGTTTACTATGTTGTATCAAGGGGGTTAAAAGTATCGATAACCTATACTCTAATTGCCGGTTTTCTTGAAATTGCCTTTATTATTTTAATGAGTATAATATTCATAATCTACCGCTCTCCAGGTTTTTCATTTTCCGGGATAAATTTTTCCTTTAATCCATTCTTCTTCGGCGTCATATTTGGCATACTGGCATTCTCAGGCGGTGGATCGAGTATATTTATTTCAGAACAGACTGCAAGTTCACATATAAACACTCCAAAGTCTTTATTTCTATCCTTTACAATATCCGGGATAATAATGGCAGTTTCGGCATTTGCATTGCTAATGTTCGCTGGATTTGCAGGCCTCCGTGCATATGAAAGCAACTCATTTTATATCACCGAGCTGGTACAGGCAAGGCTTGGAACGCCATTCCTGATATTATTCTCATTTTTTGGCATCATGAGTGCATTCAATTTAAGTGTGTCATACCTTAATGCATTTGTCCACATGGTGCCAAAGTTTTATCATGATTTTAATTTGAAAGGTGAATTTAACCGGAATAAGTTGATAGCAATTTTATCTGTGACTTCTGCTGGCATTGCTATATTCAGTGGATATTATGGGGGATTTTTCAATTCCTTTGTCATCATAGCCGGAATAATCAGTTTCGTTTATATTATAATACATATAATTTCCAACATATCATTGATAAAAATATTCAGGAGAAAAAAATTTTTTATGCCTGTCCTGTCATCTATAATTCTTACCATAGCTTTTATCCTTTCATTTTCAGGAAATACCGGTTATTATGCTGTGATTAATTACTTTTTAATAGGATTCATAATGATTTCTGCATTTATCGTAATACTGGTAAGAAAAATTATACCACGGTTTTATATGGCTATCAGGTTTGAATATTACGCCAGGATTAACGAACTTCCAGAACATGATAAATAAATGTTGCAGTATTATAAACAAAAGGCTAAGGCGTAAAATCGATGAAATGTATAATTTTGTCAATGAATAGTTACCAAATAAATACAAACAGTAATGCAGGCAGGCCAATAGCGACATACAGGAAAGTATAAGAGGACTTATGATCACAGAAAGATGCAAAATATTTTACAGTGTTCTGCGGTGTACCTGATTCATATATAAAGGGAAAATTAAAGCTATGCTATTGAATCTATACTAAATTCTGGCATATTAAAAATACTGAATTCTTAAATAAATAAGGTAAATTTTTATATTAAGATTTCATTATCGAAATTAATCTATGGAAATTACAGATCGATTTAAACAAAATATAGCCAGGCATCCAGAGGTACCAGTCCTGATTGCCCTGCTTGCCCTTTACATGTTCCTGTCCAATTTTTTTGTATGGTCACTGGCATTTCAGGACAATTACCTGAATGTATCGGGGGGAAGTGATCCCTACTTCAATTATTATATTGTTCAGTATATACTGAGTACCCATACGCAATTAACACACACCATTTTACTAAATTACCCTGTTGGCACATTTAATGCAAGGCCGCCTTTCTATCAGTGGAGCATTGTGTTTGCAGGATATATTCTATCTCCATTTGTTGGGGTCAAAATGGGCGCTTATTACGCTTTTATGGAATCTGATGCGTTTTACGGAGCGCTTTTAATCATACCTGTATATCTTATCACAAAACAGATATTCGGCAAGAAAGCAGGTTTATTCGCTGCTGTACTGTTTACCATAATGCCAGGAAACCTTACATCCGGAATACTTACAGATGGGAGGGCACATACACCTGAGCTTATATTCGCATTTTTATCCATATACTTCTTTGAAATGGCGGTTATTACTGCAAAGAAGAGGGTAATAATAAATAAACTTACAGACACAAGGTCATATTTCAGTTCAATTAAGAACTACTATGAAGAGAACAAGATAGCAACAATATATGCACTTATGTCTGCAGTTTCCCTTGGGGGGCTTATAGTATTCTGGCAGGGATTCCCGTATATAGAAGTTATACTGCTCATATACGTTGCTGTCCAGCTTCTTTATAATCTATTCACAAAGAAGCCAACAGGCTACCTCACATATATATCTACAATATATGTGGCTGCATCTTTTCCAATAGGCTTTTACTATTACGACGTGACTTTCATGATCCATGCATGGTTTTTGCCTCCCCTTGCAATGGGGTTGATGATTATTGGATTTGGCATATTAATTAATATAGTGGCAAGGCGTCCATGGATCATAACCATACCAGCACTTGTTCTTGTTACTATAGCGGGATTATTCGTTATAAGCAAAACCAATCCAGCAATACTCAAGGAACTGATAACGGGTGATGGGTACTTCGTAAAATCGAGGGTATATTCAACCATAGCTGAAGCAGCAGCCCCTGCACTTGGCCAGTATATATCAGATTTTGGCCCTGGACTTTTCCTTCTGGGAATAGCAGGTGTGCCATTCATAATTTATCGCTTCCTGAAAGAAAAGAAAGAAGCTACCTTACTGGTTATAATATTTGCTATATTCTCAATATTCATGAGCTTTGAGGCCGCAAGATTCAATATAACTGCAGCTCCAGCATATGCAATACTTGGCGGAGGCCTTATAATGTACTTTGTTGACAAAATAAGGCATAACGAATCAACAAAAAAGTCCAGGCATGTTTCAGGAAGAAAATCCCTGCGCAAGAATATAAGCGGAGTGACAATTGGATTTGCTGTTATAGTGGTTTTAATATTGATTATTCCTTCAGGCATGGGTGCATTTTCTGCAGCAGTACCTGAAAACAACGCTGCATCATACAATCATATACTAAATTCAACAGTTCCAAAGGGCATAAGGCCGAACAATCCATTCGGAAACTATGGACTGGCAATAGACAATAAAACACAGCCTATAGCAGCTTCTTTTAACTGGCTTGCAACGCAGAATACAAATCAATCAATAGAAAATCGCCCTGCATATGTTTCATGGTGGGATTATGGGTTCCAGGAGTTACAGCAAGGTCAACACCCCACAGTTGCTGATGATTTCCAGCAGGGTATAGCAAGTGCTGGGCAAATGCTACTGGCACAGAATCAAACACAGGAAATCTCTCTGTTCATTTCAAGGGTATTGCAGACTCCCGGCGGGTATTCCAACGGGCATTTCAATGCAAGCATAACTGCTACAATGCATAAATATTTTGGCGTCAATGAGACAAATACCATAGCAAATATGTACGGCAATCCATTGAATTCTTCTTACACACCGCTTCTATCAGAGACAGCATACGGAGGCCACCAGATAAATGTTACATCATCATATAATGCAAGACATGCACTTATAATGGGCCAACTTTCAACCAAATACAATTTATCAACACTGGTAAATGCCTATAGCGCATTGGAGAAAGTCACAGGATCTTCAATATCGTATATACAGGTAGACCATTCACTGTATCCATTTTCAGGTTCCAACCCTGGAATATTCTATGCACCTGCATATCTTACCGACACACCGTCTTATACCGCTGATGGTGAAGTTGTTCCTACAAATTACTATAATGTAGTAGCTGTTACAAACACAGGAGCTCAGTATACATTAAATAATCTGCCTACCGGTGTCACCGTAAGTAATTATCTTCTTAACTACACATCCGCATTTTACAATACCACCATATACAAAACAATATACGGATTCCCGGAATCCAACATAAACAATGTAACACATGTATACCCTGCATTCAATATGAGCAATTTTGAACTGGTATACTATGCATCAGAATATAATCCAGCTAAGGATGCAAATAATTCAACTCCTGGCTGGACCCTGATACCACTTCAGACTGCGTATAAATACCAGCAGGAGGGAAAGGGGACAGAGGTACTTCTTCCAGCCAGTTTGATAGGAAATGAAGATCCTATTATAAATTACTATCCCGGTGCAGTAATACACGGGCAGATAACGAATGCGAACGGTATCGGAATAGCCGGAGTTCACGTTACAATAGAAGACCAGTATGGAATTCCACATGAAGTTGTTACCACAAACAGCACAGGATATTACTCGATAACAGGATTGCCTGGAAATGATACACTTGTATATTCCACTGGTTCAGTGAATTCAGATACTCTTAACGGTACAAACGTAATAGGCACACAATCTGTTGCAGTTTCACAGAATCAGGGAAACAGAATAGGAAATTACAATATTACACAGAATATGCATATGGCAAGGAACTCAGTATATGGCTATGTAACAGTTGATAATGGGACGTCGCACGCTTCAATAAATTCCGGAACCATAACATTAACGAATTCTACATATGGAATAAATGTAACAGCGCCTATAACAAATGGCATGTACTCCTTGAGCAATGTTATACCATATGGATACAATGCAACAATAACCTCTAATGGAAAAACATACACAAACTTTACAACTTTACAGGTCACAGGCAAATCACAGCAATTAAGCAATCTTACAGTTAAAATGGATAGCATTAAGGTAACCGCATCTGTTAGCGGTTCAGGTCTCTCCGGGTATACCGCGTACTTAAACAGTACTTCGGGTAACTATCAGCTCACCGGGGTCACTTCATCCTCCGGAACATACACATTTGGGGTGTATCCCGGGACTTATAATATTACCATCAAAGCAAACGGAACAGAGGACAAATCAGTTGCAACAGTTTCTGGATGGGGCAAATCGAAGTCTGTATCGCTCACACCTGAGTTAACCGCAAAGGTTTCAGGTAATGCTACACCGTATGCTAAGATATCCTTCTACTTTGATGGTCAGATATCAGATTACAAGAATGTAACTGCAAATGCTAGCGGTGCCTATAATATATCGATGCCCTATGGCATTTATACTATATATTCCACCAATACATCAGGCGGCGTATTTGCTAAAACCATAAATGTAACAGGAAATGCTGTCCAGAATATTTCATATTCTCCAGCAGTAAAATATAAAATTAGTTCGACTATGAATACGACAAAGTACTACA
>JAKAAU010000080.1 GCA_021802165.1 Thermoplasmata archaeon | reverse complement strand
AAAATCAGATATCCCTACAGCACCTACGAGAATCAATGCCTTAACCTTTTCTGGATGCTTTGTTGCGAATCCAGTTACAGCCTCTCCGCCCATTGAAGCACCCAGTATAACAACGGGTTCAAGCTTCAGGGTATCTATGAAAGTGGAAATGAAAGTATACATATCTATAGAAAGGTTTTCGGACTTTCCATATCCAGGAAAATCAAGAGAAATCGCGTGGAAACCTGAATCTACAACTGCCTGTATAGTTTCAGTTTCTTCGTATGTCCTTGCATTAAACCTGGCTCCATGGCAGAAAATAAATGGCAAACCTTTTCCATCTTCTATATAGTGTATTTTGGCATCATTGATATTAACAAATTTATCTTCTAACATAATTGAACATGCTTTCGTATTAGTTAAAATTTTGGATTTTCCATATTTAAAGGGCTTGTCAAAGCGCAATTTCATATAAGTATCGATAAACTAATATAATACAATTATAGTATTTAAATATTTTGTATTATTGTATTTAATATAAAATTCATATCAATTTAGTTACAAACAATTCAAAATGTGTAATTTTAACTCATAATATTTGCATAATATTACAATACAACTTTCATTTTTGAAACTTTTACTATACTTAATCAACGTTGATTGACGAAAAACTGCTATTATTATAGGTAGTAGTTAAATATCAGGAAAAAATATTTAGCCAATGACAGATAGAACTAGTGCTAGAATTCTGTGGTTTAGTGAGATATCAAAGGAAGATTTGCCTCTTGTTGGCGGAAAGTCTGCTAATCTAGGCGAAATGGTTAGAATGAAAACGGTGCCTGTACCCAACGGATTTTCCACCACCAGTTATGCTTATAAAGAATTTATTACAGAAAATGACCTGGACGATAAAATTATTAACATAATAAAACACACCGATATAGAAAATTCCACGAAACTAAAAGAAGCAAGTGAGGAAATAAGGCAGCTATTCCTCAATGCCCATTTCAACGCTAGCCTCGGGAAAGAAATCAGGGAATATTACCGCAAACTTATTGAAAAAGAAAAAAACGTATACGTTGCCGTGAGGTCATCTGCTACGTCTGAAGACCTGCCGGATGCAAGCTTTGCAGGGGAACAGGATACCTATCTGAATATACATGGTGAAGATGATGTGGTACAGAATATAAAGGCATGTTATGCAAGTCTTTTCAGCCCGCGGGCTATATATTACAGAGAAAAGAAAAATTTCGGGCATTTCAATATATACCTGGCTGTAGCAGTACAGAAGCAATTATTTTCTGAGGTATCCGGGGTTATGTTTACAGTTGATGTGTCCACAGGGGATAATTCCAAAATAATTATTGAATCCAGCTATGGCCTGGGTGAATATATAGTGGGCGGTGTTGTTACGCCCGATACATATTATGTTGACAAGTCAACAATGAAAATTACAAACAAGATAATAACAAACAAAAATAAAATGTTAAAATGCCTGGAGACGGGCGGCACCGAGGAACTGGTGGTTGAGAAAGAAATGGCGAATAAACAATCGCTTTCAGATGAAGAAGTCATACACCTGGCAAATTATGGGCTCCAGCTGGAGAAGCATTATGGAAACAGCATGGATGTCGAATGGGCGAAGGATTCTTTTGATCATAAAATATATATTTTACAGGCTAGATTTGAAACTGTATGGAATGGAAACAGAGTTGGTGAAGATAAAATGCAACAGGAAAAAGAAGCAAATGAGAATGAGGTTATTTTAAAAGGTTTGCCTGCATCGCCGGGAAAGGTGGCTGGAGTGGCCAAAGTTTTGCTCTCAGTTGATGAAATGGATAAATTTAAGGAAGGAGACATACTGGTAACAAAAATGACTGCCCCTGACTGGGTTCCTATAATGGGCAAAGCAAAAGCTATAGTAACCGATGAGGGGGGACTCACATGCCATGCGGCAATAATTTCCAGGGAACTTGGAGTGCCATGCATTGTCGGTACATCATCATATGGAAAAAAGGCAACAGAAGTACTGAAAGATGGGGAAACCATTACAATTGATGCTAAAAACGGCCTGATATACCTTGGTGGCATCACCACAGGAACAGAAGAAAAAACTCCGGAACAGAATGTTTCCTATGAAAGTGACATAATAACAGGGACTAAAGTTCTTGTTAATATGGGTGAACCACAACTTTCGGAAAAGGTTTCAAAACTTCCATCGGATGGAATAGGTCTTATGAGGGAAGAATTCATATGGGCAGAAATAGGCGAGCATCCGCTCTCATTGATAAAAAATGGCAGGGGCGAATACTTTGTAGACAGATTATCATCAGAACTGGCAAAGGTTTGCAGGGATTTTGCACCAAGGCCTGTGGTATTGAGATTTTCGGACTTTAAATCGGATGAATACAAAAGCCTGAAGGGTGGAAAAGAATTTGAGCCGGAGGAGGACAATCCACTCCTGGGATGGAGGGGGGCCTCAAGGTATTATGACGATCGCTACAAGGAGGCTTTCAAGCTTGAACTGCAGGGCATAAAGAAAGCACGGGACGAATACCTTCTGAAAAATCTATGGGTTATGATACCTTTCACCAGAACAGTTGAGGAGTTAAAAAGGGTAGTCAAGATAATGGAAGACAATGGACTTGAAAGGACAAAGGATTTCAAACTGTTCCTTATGGCAGAAATACCGAGCAATATTTTATTAGCAGACAAATTCAACCAGTATGTTGATGGATATTCAATCGGTTCCAATGACCTTACCATGCTTCTCCTCGGTTCTGACAGAAATAACGGAAAAATGAGCTCTATGTTCGATGAACGTGACCTTGCCATTAAAAGGGCAATAAGGTATCTGATAAAAATAGCCCACAGGGACGGCAAAATAGTCTCAATATGTGGCCAGGCACCATCACAGTATGATGAAATTGTGGACTTTCTTGTCAGGTCCGGAATAGATGATATATCAGTTAATCCTGATGCTGTTACACATGTCAGGAAGATGGTTGCATCTGTAGAAAAGAGGATTCAACTGGAAGCAGCCCTGGGGAAAGTTTACTCAGACCCTGATTGGGATCTTCCATAATCAGCTGAATACATTTTTCTCTTTCAATTTATAATTTTTTGAAAAAATATACGCATTGTTAACTTTGTCAAAATTAATCAAAACATAGCCTGCGGAAAAAACATCATGAAATTTAGACCTTAACATTAATTTAGTCTGAACTGCTTTATTAAGGTCATTCTTTTTAAATTCATAAAAATCCCTGATTATTTTTATCCCGATAACATCGCCTGCAGGTTTTTCTGTAAACTCCATATTGTACCCATCAACCTGATTAATAAATTGAGGATTATTGAACTGAACATTATAGTTTTCCTTTATATGCCATTCGGCAACAAGCCTGTCGGTTGGAAGGCCTTTATTAATCCCATCGTTCATCACACCGTAAAAATTGTCCAGATAATTGCGTGACACTGCACCGAGTTTGCCTATATTGAAATAGCCGTTCAGGCTCATAACCGGATCAAAGGTCCATGCTATCATTCTGTACCCGTAATCCAGCGCCAGCTCTTTCTGTTTCATCTTCATCATGTACCCGGCACCGGAGTATTTCTTCTGGTCAATTACACCGGTCATGTGTGAATACAGGTATGTGTAATTATTTTTATATCCTGGATATGAAAAACTCATGCCAATTAATTTCTCCTCATCCCACGCGCCCAGAACAAAACCACCATGGTATGCCATTGAGTGTATTGTATCCTTAAAACCGGATAATGCAGAATCACTATGCCAGGCAGATTTTATAATTTCCATAAAATTTTCTATTTCTGACGAATTTTCAACACGCCTGACTTCCATGCAACCTTATTGCGAACTAAATTTAAATTTAACTGGCCCATTTACCGTCAAGTTGTGGCAATATATATCTTCTAAGCCAGATAACACGGGTTTTAAAATAGTAATCAGATATTTTTCATGCATAAGTTCAGGTTGGAATCAACGTTAAATTCATTAATACAGTATACACTGCTTCATGCTGAAAATTATCCACATATGCCAGATACTGAATAATTCTCATAGAAACCCTGTAATTTCAGGAAAATAATGTCGATTTAACATCAGAAAAATAAATAAAAAACTTATTTATATACATGTGCAATTACAGGTCATGTCAATAAAGAACAAAGAAATTTTAGTTACCGGGGGAGCTGGATTTATAGGATCAAACCTGGTAAATACATTATCAAAGGACAACCATGTATATGCACTGGATGATCTTCAAACAGGGTCAATGCATAATCTTAAAGATTCTATGGACAGAATAGAATTTATTAAAGACCGGGTAAAGAATATAAATGATTATGAGATAAATCCTGATTATATTTTCCATATAGGCATATACTCCTCTTCCCCAATGTATAAAAATAATCCACACCTAATGGCAAACGCCATAGATGATCTTATTACGGTACTTGAATATGCAAAAAAGAATAAATCTAAAATAGTTTATGCTTCAACTTCTTCCATATATAATGGAATAGAGGAACAGAAAGAAGATGTAATACCGAAGGTATCAGATTATTATACAGAAGCCAGAATAGCTATGGAAAGAATAGCCAACCTTTACTGCAATCTATATGGCATGGATGTCTCAGGGATGAGATTTTTCTCGGTGTATGGGTATAATGAAAGATCCAAAAAAATCTATGCGAACCTGGTTTCCCAGTTCCTATGGGCAATGCATGACAACATTGCACCTGTATTATACGGTGATGGGGAACAGAAAAGGGATTTTGTCTTTGTTGAAGACCTTGTCAAAGCACTCATGCTTGCTGCCGAAAATAATAAAAAATTCAATGTGTACAATGTGGGAACGGGTAAAAATTATACACTTAATGAACTGGTAAAAATACTTAACAAACATCTGGGAAAAGACATAAAGCCCGAATATATCGAAAATCCCATGAAAGACACATATGTTTACTATACCCTTGCTGATATTAAAAAAACAGAGCAGAAAATAGGCTTCAAAGCCAGCATTTCCCTCGATGAGGGAATAGATAAACTCATAAAATATTATAATTATTGATTTTAAAAATATTCTGGTTTAGCAGAAAAGCAGGGATACTTTTTAATAATATTTTTTCATTAATAATATGATGTCAGTATCTCCAAGAAAAGGCATGTTTATTCCAAAAAGAGCAACATTTGTTCGCAAAAGAAAACATTCATCTAGAGAAAGGTTTGAACCGGGATACTTAACCAAAGAAAAACAGAAAATGAAGGCGGAAAAGGACAATATTACGAACCTCAGGAAGGCCCTGAATAAATGTGGGGCGAGGATGGATTGTGCCAGAAAAGCCATAAAAAGAAGCAGGATATGCAGGCATAACTTCGAAGAAATAGAATCAGGATATCATAAAGTAATAAGGGTATACCTTAGAAATGGCGGATATATACATCTGGAAAATGACCGGTAGATCTACCATAAAAAGGAATAATTAACCGACAAAATTCCTTATTTTCTTTAACAAGGATATAAATTCCTCCTTCCTGAGCAGCCCGGTATTTACATTCCTGGGACTGGGATGGTAGGAACAGTACAGGCGCACACCCCCAATATTGTAGTATTTTCCATGAATAAATTTAATGCCACGAGTATTAATTTGATGGGCTCTAAAGAATTTTAATGTGGAATCAAAGGCGATCTTTCCCAGGCACAGTATGGCTTTAAGATTTTCCATCTGTTCAATTTCTTTTTCAAAAAATCCACTGCAATTGTTAAGTTCTTCTTTTTCGGGCTTATTGTCCGGTGGTGCGCATTTCAATGCCAGGGTAATGTAAGTATCTATATACTTCAGCCCATCGTCCTTCCGCTCTGATGTTGGCATATTGGCAAGCCCGGCAGCATATAGGGAAGAAATGAGGAAATCTGAACTTTTGTCCCCTGTGAAAATCCTTCCCGTCCTGTTTCCCCCATCAAACGCAGGTGCAAGCCCGACAATAAGAATCCTGCTTCCTATACTGCCATAACCTGTTATTGGCTTATTCCAGTATGTTTCCCCTGCAAATCCTGCCCGGGGGCTTCTGCTACTCCGGTATTCAACTAGCCGCGTGCATTTCCTGCATGAAATAATTTCACGGTTTAATTTTTCTATATTCATTTCAGGCTGTGCCCTCCGTCTACTGGTATTATTGCGCCATTAATCCATGATGATTTTCCCTCTACAAGGAAATCTATAAGATCGGATATATCCTCAGGTGGTGTTTCCAGATCTCCGTATTTTCTCATTTTTGAATAATTTCTTCCAATTTCAAAGTTTTGCTTTATGTATTCCGGGGCGACAACGTTTACCCTTATGCCTTTTTCAAGAAGCTCGGCCGCCATTATCTTTGCTGACTTCTCCAGTGCATATTTTGATATTGAATATGACAGGAGATTGGTCTTATTTTTTATGGAGATTGAAGAATTGCTAACAAAAATTATTGAAGAGCCGTATACCATATGTTCCAGAGCGTATTTAGACAGATATAGTGGAATTTTCAGATGGTTTGTGATCATACTTTCAAGCCCATCCAGGTTCTCAATGCTATCTTCTATAAAGCCACCCACCATTACAATCAACGAATCAATATGTTTTATTGATTCTGCAGCTTTCACTACCAGATTTTTGCAACTTCCTTCATCCTTCAATTCCATGGCTATATAATCAATTTTTCCGTAAATTGAAAATTCAGAAACGATTTCTTTTAGCTTGCCGGCATCCCGGGAATTAATTATCACGCGGTTATTTTGAAGAAGTAGATCGTAACTCAATGATTTCCCTAATTCTCCGGTTCCTGCAATAAGTATATTTTTTCCAGACATATGGATACCATTAGCTACCATCTAAAATATATTGCGGTATAGAAATTTCCTCCGGTTATCATAGTACATTATGTATTGGCCGAAAATAATACCGGAATCTTAAGATTAATATATTATAATTATATTGATTTTTGCATGGGGCAGATAATAATAATTGGATACATTTTAGATACAATTGTAGCTTTTTTCATCGGAGCATGGTTTTCCCGATTCTGGTTAAGGCATCCATTCCGGAGAAAACCGGCCACAGGGAAAGATTCCCTTGTTGGAAAAACAGGAGAAATTAA
>JAKAAU010000079.1 GCA_021802165.1 Thermoplasmata archaeon | reverse complement strand
CTCATATAGCCACTTCTTGGGTTGCCATGCCACGTGCACTGCTAGGCTTGCTGGCGATCTGGCCACCCTTATGGCTTCTGTTAGGTGGTGCGGTATCGGGACCTCTGGCTGACGCAGTTGGCAGGAAAAAAACTCTATTCATAACGCTTGCCATTTATGCAGTTGGTGCCACAGGGCTCATTTTCAGCTTTACATATACAACAATCCTGATTTTTATCGGTATGCTTCTATTTGCTGCCGGCGGTGAATATAATACCATTCTTACAGCAACACACGAGTTGTTTCCACGGAAATACCGGAGTAGGGCATTATTTCTTGAACTTAATTTTACCAATATAGGTGGCTCAATAGCAGCAATACTGGCACTTCTGGCCATATCATCAATATTTGCACAGAGAGCTGTGCTCGGAATAACTTTGTTAATATCTCTTTTCGTTATGTACGTTATAAGATTGAGATTGCCTGAATCCGTTATGTGGCTTGAATCAAAGGGAAGATTTAACAGTGCAAATAAAGAACTTAAAAAATATTACGGCGCATTTCCAGAACATGATAATCTGGAGAAACCGTTAAAATTGCCATCCCTTTATTTCAGAATAGCAGTCGGTGGGATAATCGGATGGGCTTATACTGCAGGATTCAGCCTGATCGTGCTGACACTGGGACCTTATTTTTTCCCGGCACTTACCGATTGGCTAATTTTTATATTCGGAATAGTAGCGTTTCTGGCAGGGTTTCTCGGCATAGTTGCTGATAAATTCAGCAGGAAACGTTTTCTTCTTGTTTCAGCTATACTGGTTGTTGTATTTGCATACCTGTTCATACCAACATTAAAAATATGGATAACAAACACATTTATCTTCTGGTTTTTATTTATAGGGGTGTCGGTTTTTATAAATATATATTTCCTTGCAGAAGATACATTAAAATCAGAAATGTGGGCTACCAAAAGAAGGGGGCTTTACTCTGCTATTGTAAGAGTTATCTCCCTGGGCGGGTCTATACCGGTTATCTTCCTTGCAGTTAATTTGCCCATAGTATCATACATGTGGCTGGGAATCGGAATTTTCAGTGCTGGCCTGGTAGCATCAGTTGCCTGGTACATATGGGGAATAGAAACAAGCAAGGGCAGAAGCGTAAGAATATGGGACTAGGTGAAATGTATATGGATAAAAATGATTTAAAAAATAAAATACTGGGTGTATTTTACGGGGTGGCAATAGGGGATGCAATGGGAATGCCTACTACTTTTATGAGCAGAGAACAGATAAAAGCTAAGTACGGAAAAGTAACAAACTTTCTGGAAGCTCCAATGGAAGGATCCGTGCATTCCAAACTTGTTTTGGGAGAATATACGGATGATACTGAACTTACATACATGGTTGCAGATTCAATTATATCCAGAAGGCATGTGGACCCTGAAGACATGGCAATTAGACTTGTAAGATGGGCGGACGACAACGATATAATGAATACCACTCTCATAGGTCCGAGCACAAGAAGTGCCATCAAAGATTTAAAATCTGGAATACCATATAGTGTTACAGGCAAAAATGGAACCACAAATGGTTGCGCCATGAAAATTAGCCCGGTTGGAATTTTCGATGCTTTTTCAGATAATGAACAAACTGTAAAGGATGTAATAAACGCATGTTTATGCACACATAATACTGCTCTTGCCATTTCAGGGGCTGCAGCCATCAGTTTTGCTGTGAAAAATGCGGTTTCAGACGAAAAAAATCTTCATGCCGTTTATGAGGCATCACTGGAAGGTGCCGATATGGGAGCCAAATCAATGGGAAATCCGGAGAAATCAATTTCATCTAGAATAAAGGAAGCTGTAGACATTGCAAATAGCAACAACACTTTTGACTCTTTCCTTGACAATCTTTATAATTTTATACTAAAACCACAATGGGCTCTTACGGAGGATTCTGTCCCTGCAGCCATATCAATATTTTTATATTCTAAGGGGAATTTCAGGGACTCAATACTGCTGGCATGCAATCTCGGGGCTGACTCGGATACAATCGGGGGCATGGTGGGGGCAATAGCTGGCTCCTATGCGGGATTTGATAAAATTCCAGATGAATGGATAAGTACTATAGACAAATCTGCTAAACGTGATATAATGGAACTAGGAGGTAAATTTCTGGATGCCATTCAGTTATGATCTTCTAATCATCGGGGACGCTGTTGTGGACCTATCCCTTAATATAAAGAATTTTCCTGTTATTGCGGGAACCACAAATATCTCACAGGATATGGAAATATACCCGGGCGGACCTGCCGCCATGGCGATTATCGCTTCACAATTGGGCTTAAAAGTTGCATTTTCAGACAGAATAGGAACAGATATCATGGGGGATTATCTACTGAAAGAACTTGAAACCGCCGGCGTAAACACAGAGCATATAATAAGGGAAAATGGTACATCAACAGCAACCTCTGTTAATATTGTTGATTCAAAGAAGAATCATTCATTCCTAGGCTACCTGGGGGCTGGTACAATGCTCGATAGCATTGATAAAAAACTCATTTCCGATTCAAAATCTATCTTTTTTGAAGGTTACAATCTCGTACATGCCGGGAAAACATATTCCACAATTCTGGAGGCTGCAAGAGAGGCAAATTTGCAGAAAAAACACGTGTTCTTTGACATAGGCCCGCTTGTATCAGAAATTGAAGGGCTAGATTCGTTCATTGACTATTCCAGTACCATCTTCTTGAACAGGGATGAAGCACTGGCATATTCTAAAACGAATCTGGAAAACACCCTGGCCATGTTAGAAGAAAGAGGCAATGCAAGTTACATACTGAAATTGGACCGGGAAGGCTCTATCGTCATAAATAACAGACAAACAATTTCATGCAATGCTTTTAAAACCTACAGAATTAAAAATACTATAGGAGCAGGTGATGCGTTCGACGCCGGCTATATGGCCGCTGTACTTTCAGGCTATAATGAGGAAATCGCATGCATGGTAGGAAATATAGTAGCTTCCCTGCGAGTCTCTAGAGGAGTCAAATCAATACCCGCCCTGAATAAAATTATAGGAAAAATAAATCCTTAACTACTTTTTACCAATTAAAATGCTCTCAGAGTATTATATGCAGGTACTGAAGAGGCCATCAAGGCTAGGCTTGAATGTATTCAGCAAAGACTAGGAAGAGGTTTACCATTACTGCTCTAGGGAATTAAATAAAGCACGGAAAGCTGAAGAAAAGCCCCCGGTCTGAAATAGAAGGCCTGCGGAGGTGAGAAGAGTATACAGGCCATAAAGTGGGTCTACCGCACGACAAGAAGGAACTGTCAGCAGATCCATAGTTCCCACATAGGAAGAGCACAGCAAAATACTGGAAATATAAAAGTACAGGTATAACTAGATAAAGCGCTGCTAACAGGGAAAACCCGGTATATACGAGTTATACAGCCGGGGGCGGATCACCGGATTTACTCGACTCTATGAGGAGATAGTATATGACTGAAAAAATTGATATGATATCTAAAACAGATTATGCATTTGAAAATGTGGAAGCACTGGGATTTGAACCCAGATCTAAGGGTCTCTTCCATGTTTCATTGTTCCAGTCACTCATCATATATTCAGATGACCTTTAGCTAATCACAAACTGACTGGAGCCCTCTAGGATACCTGACTACCCCATGCTTCCTCAATAACAGTATTATTTTTTGATATAAATATCTATACCATAATATGATTAATCCGGTTATTTTCCTCAATTAATGATTATTCACACAGATTAAGAGAATGGTGAAATAAATAGTATATCCAACTTTGATTTTGTTATCAATCCATTGTATTTATTCAAAATTAAAATGAATTTAAACCTTAATCTGGAAATCTTCTGAGTTACCGGTAGGAAGGTATTGTCAATATTGAAAATCATCAAAAAATAAATATATGGTATACGTATACTATATTATGGTCAGAATGGTATCTCTTTCAAATAAGGCATACTCTGAATTAAAGGATTTTAAAAATGCAGACGAATCATTTTCAGATGTAATACTAAGATTATTAAAACATAAAAGAAAAGATATAAGACAATTTGCAGGGATTTTAAAGGATGATAAAAGTGAATTGGACTTGATTGAAGAACGCTTAATGGAAGACAGGAAGAACAATAAAGGCAGATCACAATGATTGTTATAGATACAAACATTGTGATAGAATATTTAAAGGGAAATGAAAGAATTATTAAAACGGTAAATGAATACTCTAAAAACTCTGATATCGGTATTACCTACATTTCTGAATATGAATTACTGAAATATTCTGATAAAACAAATAAATTACTTGAGGAGTTAATCAAAAATATAACTGTATTATATCCAGATAAAACCTCCGCGTCGATGTCAGCTGAAATATTTAGGAGGCTGAGAAGTGCCGGTAACCTGATAAATGAGAACGATATTTTAATTGCAGGTATTGCTCTTCGGAATAACAATAAATTCATAACATTGGATTCGGACTTTAACAAAATTAATGATACGAATATATCTGTACTTGAGCTTTTTTAAGAATTCACGAACTCCGATCATTTTTATCTATTACTTTATTATCCTTAAGTATTTCTACTCTCTCGCGCTACCATGGATTCTGTATGGCAATTGCTGTTAAATCCATATTTAGTTATATATTACCAATTATCATTAATTTTTTGGTATTTATTACTAAGTTTATTTGCATATTTGATAATCAATTACTAAGTTTATATATTACCCGCTGGTACTGAGCCTGCCGGTTATATACGTTATTTATTCTAGTATGAATCCTTGCCAATAATGCAAAACCTTCCTGTGTAATAACAACCAATGAAACATGTTTGCAAATAAATTTATTAGCAATCAATGACTTTATTTTTATGGATATCAACAAAAAGCGCATAGAGAAAATGAGGGACCTGATTTTCCAGAATTTGATGGACAGCTACCTGCCATTTCCACTGGATACAAAATTATATTCATCATGGGCAAATAATATTCCAAATAGCGGGGACACTGTAATTTATACATCCTACATGTACCAGATTTCAGGCATTTTAAAGCGTTACGAAGCTTTATTCCCGAAAATATACAGACTGAATATACCGAAAAGGCTCATGACAGCATCAAAATTCCTTATAAAGCCAAAGGATGAGGAATTGCAAAGGGCATTCAGAATACTGAAAAGCATAACATCTATGCTTTCAGGATCTGGGGTAAATTTTGGATATCTCTATGACCAGGAACCATATTCCGGTGCGCTACTGCTGGAATCTGGCTTTATAAAAGAATATAAGGAATACGGTGAAAAACTTTACAGTTTCTTTAATTCAAAAGGCATAAAAAATATTATTACGGTTGACCCACATACAACGAATGCTCTAAAAAGATATAAGGATTTTATCGACTTTGACATAGATGTAAAGAACTATTTAGAGCTCGTCAAATTCAAGGGCTCAGGGAACTATGTTATACACGATTCCTGCCTTTATTCACGTGCCATGGGAATGTACAGTGACATACGTAATAAGGTGAATAATTCCGGTCTTTCCATAGATGAAAACTATCTGATAACAAGCAAGGAAATGGGGAGCTGCTGCGGTGGGCCCCTCTCACTTGTTTCTGCCCAGGACAGTGAAGAAGTATCACGGGCAAGGGCAGAGAAGCTACTATCAGTCAATGAGAATGTTCTGGTTATGTGCCCACTGTGCTATGAGAACTTATCTCCATATATAAATAATATAAAAGACCTGGCAGAGGTGGTTTCATGAGCTATGAATGGGACGTTGCAATAAATAAGGCGATACTGAACAATTCACCAAAAGTCCATAAAATACTTGAAGAAAATCCTTACATAAAGGATGTGGCATCTGAACTAAGGGAAACCAAAAATAGGGTGCTGGATGATATTGATGCATATATATCAAAAACTCAAAAGAGTGTAGAAAAACTGGGCGGGCATGTCCACATTGCAAAGGACAGCACTGAAGCAATGGAAATTGTAAAGGAGATATTAGGAGAAAAGAGAAAAATAGTAGTTTCCAAATCCAACGTGCTTTATGAAATAAAGCTCAGGGAGGAGCTGGAAAATGAGGGCATGGATATCTGGGAAACTGATTTAGGAGAATACCTTGTTCAGCTCAATAAGGATATGCCATCCCATCTTGTTGCCCCTGCAATTCATCTGACAAAGGATAAAATAGGTAAATTATTGAATGAAAATCTTGACAGCAGCATAAACGAAAACACATCCGCAGAAGAAATGGTGAGCAGGGTCAGAAAATTCCTCATGGAGAAATATCTCGCAGCTGATGCGGGAATCACCGGTGCAAATGCCATTGCAGCGGATACAGGATCTGTTCTTCTCATAGAAAATGAGGGAAATATCAGGATTGATACGGTGCTGCCGCAAACACATATAGCCATAACAGGAATAGATAAGATCGTTCCGACATTGAAAGACGCATTTAATGAAGTTATAGTCCAGGCATCCTATGCTGGATATTATCCCCCTACATATATAAATGTCACATCGGGTCCCAGTGCTACTGGGGATATAGAACTCCAGAGGGTATCACCTGCCACCGGCCCGAAAGAATTCCATCTGATACTGCTCGATAATGGCAGGAAGGAGGCTATAAACTCCGACATACGCGAGTCACTGCTCTGCATCAGGTGTGGAAGATGCTATTTCTCCTGCCCATCCTACAAGCTTTATGGAAAGGACTTCGGAGATAGCCCTTACACCGGGCCAACAGGAATAATGTGGTCTGCAATAACTTCAAAGAAATACGATAAATCAATGCTGTGCATGCATTCCGGTGGCTGCAAAGAGGTATGCCCCATGGATATAAATATACCGAGAATGATCGAAAGAATAAAATTCCGTTATATGGAGGAATCTTAAAGTCATATTTATTTTTAAAACCAATTTGTAAGAAAACAATATTTATATATAAAAATATTAAATTTTCGCAATGATAATTAATTTCCTTCTACGGTTTGCGCACTGGGCCAGGTGCTTAAGAGTTAATTCCAAGGAACTAATGAAAATAATAAATAACCCATAAACTCCAGAATAAGATTGATATAATGTAAATTGTGCTAACCATAAAATCTATATCAAAAATGAAATTACGCCGCTATGGTAA
>JAKAAU010000078.1 GCA_021802165.1 Thermoplasmata archaeon | reverse complement strand
AGCTCAAATTGTGGATTCCGGAGAAGAAAATATCGAAATCGGAACAAAGGTTCACATGGTATTCAGGAAGATAAGGCAGGATGGAGATAGTGGAATAATCGAGTATGGATATAAATTTGTAGTGAACTCATAACCATATTTTTAAAATAAATAAAAAACACTTTTAACCATGTTGTAATTTATATTTTATGAAAATGATAATAGCACACACACCAGATCCGGATGACGCATTCATGTTTTACGCAATGTTCGAACATAAAATAGAAACATCATTCGATTATGAACAGATAGTAAAGGACATAGAAACACTCAACAAAGAATCCATAGACGGAAAATACGATGTAACCGCAATATCGGCAAATGGCTATATGCATGTTTCAGATATATATGATTTGACCACATCAGGAGCCAGTTTCGGATTATCTTACGGCCCTCTGGTAATAGCCAAAAAGAATATGGATCTGAAGGGTAAAATAATTGCCACGCCCGGAAGATACACATCTGCTGAACTGTTATACAGAATGTTTGCCCCGGAAGCCGGAGAATTCAAGGAGATCAGGTTTGACAAGATAGTTAATTCAATTATGAATGATGAGGTTGATGCAGGCATTATTATACACGATGAGCAGCTAACATTTCAGGATAAGGGTCTTGTCCCTGTCTTAAAACTCTATGATAAGTGGAAGGATTACGCAGGAGACCTGCCAATACCATTGGGATTTAATGCAATAAGAAAGAATATGCCTCTGGAGGATAAACTGAAATATAAGAAAGATTTTGAAAATTCAATAAAATATGCGCAGGAACATCAGAACGACGCTGTAAAATATGCAATGAAATATTCAAGATATGATGATTTCGAACTGGAAAAGAGATTTATCCTGATGTATGTAAACGATCTTTCGATTGATTTCGGAGAGAAGGGTAGACAGGCATTAAATCTGTATTATAAAAGAGCTGCAGATAAGAATATCATAAAGCCATTTACACCTACCATAGTTTAATTTATTTTTTTAATTCCATCATCATGAAAAAAATTTCATATTAATGATACTTTAGTAATTTATGTATCTCTCAGTACAAAATTACCTTTAAATATGATTTTGTAATTTAATAAAGATAAACATGTTCAACATATCATACCCTGTATGGGATAGTGCAATGTTCGCTTATACAATCTCTTCGCATATACTGCTGGTATCCCTTAGCATGGGCCTGGCAATTATGGTTACAATTGCAGAATTCCTTGCACTGAAAAAGAAGGATAAATATTATGATACGCTAGCATATAAATTATCAAAAGCCTTGGTTATCTTCTTCGCTGTGGGCACCGCTTCGGGAACTGTCATGGCAATGGAGTTATTCCTTTTCTGGCCAACATTCATGAAGTTAGTAGGGGAGGTTTCCATGGGGCCATTCTATGTGGAAGTATTTTCGTTCCTCCTGGAGGCCATAGCCCTTCCAATGTATGTATATTTCTGGAAGGATTTCAAGAACAGGTGGGAACACTGGGGTTTGAGCCTTGCAGTTACCGTAGGAACATACTTATCCGCTTTCACAGTTACCGAAATAAATGCATGGATGAACACGCCAAATGGATTTAACGTGGCAACATATCTGACTACAGGAAAGGTTACAGATGTGAACGCATTTGCGCCATTTATTACTGCGTCAACGGCGGCAGAAGAACTTCATATGTCTGGTGCAGTATACTATGCAGGCATTGCCATGATACTGGGCTATCTCATATATAAATACATGAAGACAAAGAATATGCCTGAAAAAATGATTTATAGAAGAGGAATAAACATAGCTGCGGTATTCATGATACTTGATATAATATATCTTGGAATTACAGGATCCGATGAATTATCGACTTTAATGGTAATAGAGCCAATAAAATATACTGCCCTGGAATTAGATTTACATGCTACAGTTGGGACATCATTTGCCACCATGGCCCCGGAACGTCTTTTTGGAGTCCTCATTAATCATAAGTTATCATATTCTCTTTCCCTTCCATATGCCCAGTCATTACTGGCATTCCCAACAACATTCGGTAAGGGTAGCATACCGGGGTTGATACCACTAACCACGTATAATGGAGTTACTGATTACGGTGTATGGCCTCCGTCAATTGTTCATGACACTCTTGACCTTATGGTAGGATTTGGAGTTTTAATGGGTTTTTACTGGTTATATGTGGTAGTTCAGTACTTCAGAAAGAAAGATCCTCTGAGCAATAAACTGACACTTCTAGGTGGCATCGTTGTTGCAATCATGGGAGTATTTACTATGGAAGATGGGTGGTATACCGCCGAAGTTGGGAGGGTACCGTATATTATAAGGTCTCCAACACCAGGCGGTGTAATGGTGAATGGCCACTTGTTAGTAATTCATGGTCTCCCTCAGTACGGCACCATGACGATAGCCCAAGCAGCATCAACATCTCCAATAGTATTTCCACTGGGTATAGCTATTATCATATTCTACATAATTATCTTCCCCGTGACTTTCTACTTCGCAGGAAAGGTAATGAAACTTTCAAACGTTGAGGAAGACCTTAAACTTGGAGAGGACGATATAAAAATGGAAGAGGAAAGAAAGAGCAGGAAGGGCGTTGCAGCAAAGGCAGGGATGAGGTGAACTGAATGACTAATTTACTTTACGGCATAAATTTTGATGTATTATATTTGATGGTAGTAATAGCTTCCATGGTTACCATGTTTTCAACAGAATTAATGGCAGTTGTTCCTATAGCGACAAAATTTAAGAGCGACAAAACCAGAATTAATGTTCTTTCATACATTGTTCCCGTCTGGGAAGTAGTTGGAACATTCTTTGTGCTATGGCTTGTTGATATGGAGAATATTATTCCTACCCTTATGCCATCCATATCATACGCACTGTTTCCTTTATTTGCAGTATTCATATTTTTCCTTGTTGTCAGAAACTCATTTATCATATATGCAGAGTTTGTATGGCATGAAAATAAGCACTTCGATGAGAGAAAGTTATATATCGTATACACTATTGCTACATTTATAATGGGCATCATGGCCTTATCCATACTGGCAGCAATATCCAGTGGTTACGGAGTGCATCTCTATGGATTCGGAACAGAATCGGCCATACCGTATTCTTTCAGTTACACAAATTTTAGTGTATTCTATTCTAATCTTGGTGTCATAGGATTTATCATCGGCGCATTGATCTTAGCAAACGGTATAGGCATGGTATTTTACAGACTTACAGATATAAATTCTGCAATTGGTAGATTTTTACCACTTATGCTTGTGATAATAGGACTTGCAATATTCATGCCATCTTACTATTCAATTACAGCAAAAGATTATACAGTAAATTCTGCACTTATAGTAATACCAATAGTTCTTGCCTTAATCATACCCGTACTTTATGCATTTAAACAGACAAATAGTATTGCATCGTATAAGCCATTTATAATACTTATTACTATCATTGCACTGACATTCATTGAACTGAGAGAATATCCTTACGTGTTCGGTAATGCAAATATTTCTGCATACATACCTGCGGTTACAACAGACTCATCCATGGAATACCTCGCATTCCTAATCTCTCTTTTCGGTGGTTTATGGCTTGTTCTGATGATGATATATTATGGCTATGTTTCAAACCACAGAATAGCAGGGCTTATACCGAAGCGCCCTGAAGAAAAGAAAAGTGCAGCACCAAAGCAATAAATATAAATTTTATATACCTTTTTAAACTGTACATGCAGGGGGCTGTGGGGTAGCTTGGCATCCTACGGGCTTTGGGAGCCTGAGACTCCGATTCAAATTCGGGCAGCCCCATTATTATTAATTTTATATTTATAAGATTAATATACAAGAAAATAATAAGTAAACGCCGCAATGATGATATTTATACAAAAATGAAAAAATGATTAATGACGGGCAAGCTGAGCGGTAAAACTTCACTCTTTTTTATAGAATGAACTTACCTCTATCCTGTTGCCTTCATGGTCATAGAGATATAATTTGTCGCCTTCATCTACTGTTTTCATATGGTGCCCATCGCAGTAGGGTTTGTTCTCAGATAGTCCGCATGCACACAGGTGCAGTTCCTTGTCTCCAACCTTTAACATATACGGTTTGTTTCTTTCATGCATTACTATTCTTGACATAATTAATAATATATGTTATTACTATAAATGATTACTGTTTTATTACCGGCTAAATATGATGATTTTCTGACTTTAAAGCTAAATTTAAGTATTGAAGTTCAATATTTAAATATGGATTATCTTGATGAAAAGTCTACAGATATTAATTATTCTAAAGTATACGGAGATACCTATCTGCTCATGAAGAATGCAGGTAAAGCTATTTCAGACTTTATTGAAAAAACATTTGCCCATGGAAAATTCGTAACTGTTGTTTGTGGAACTGGCAACAATGCAGGTGACGGAATATGCTGTGCTCAGTTATTACAGAAAGATTATAAAGTTTCTATTATTTTACTCAAAGGTGTGGCAGGGCTAAAAACACCTGAGGCAAGGAGGGCGATCAATGACTATGAAGGTGACTATTATGGAATTTCTGACTTTGAGAATCTCCTATCCAGCAGTGATATTATAATTGATGCCATGTTCGGAATAGGCATAAAAGGTGATCCTCGGAAACCATATGATGAAATTATCAATGCCATAAATAGATCTGGGAAAACTATTGTATCCATAGATATACCATCTGGATTCCCATCAAAAGTGGCTGTAAAGTCTGACTTCACTGTTACATTTACGGATAAAAAAACAGAAATGAGCCAGTCAAATAGTGGAAAAATAATAATTGCAGACATAGGAGTACCAGTGTCAGTGAAAACATCCGCTGGAGCCGGAGATCTGGTATATATTCCTGAATTCAATCCTCTTGCGCATAAGGGTATGAATGGTACTGTGGGAATTTTTGCGGGAAACACATTTCCGGGTGCTGCCCTTATGGCCTCTCTTGCTGCATACAATACCGGTCCCGATCTTGTAAAGGTATTCTCATCCAGGTTCAACAGAGATATTATAGTTTCCCGCAACCCGGGAATAATGTTTTATGATGTGGATACAATTAACGGAAAGGATCTGGATGGCATTGGGTCAATACTGATAGGCCCGGGAATGGGCAGAACTGATGCCTCCATGAAAATTATGGATTACGTTATCGATAACTATAGGGGGCAACTAATTATGGATGCAGATGCCCTGAGGGTCCTCTCACCAGATAGGATATCCGGAAGAAATGCAATAATCACTCCGCATAGCGCTGAATTCATGGCTTTTACCGGCATGGAAGCCACAGTAGAAAATGCAGTAAAGATAGCCAGTCAATACAGTATTACCGTTTTATTAAAGGGTGTAACTGATATAATAACAGATGGTAAAAACACCAAATATTCAAGTGGCGGGAATAGCAGGATGGCCATGGGGGGTACCGGTGATGCCCTGGCTGGAATTGTAACAGGTTTATCATCAAGAGGAATGCAACCATTTAGATCTGCAGTTGCCGCCTCGTATATAAATAAAAAATGCGGTGATATGGCGTATAGAGAATATGGATATTATTATGGTATTATGGATGTAATAAATAATATAAAATACATTTTGAATAATAAAATTTAAAACCATCCTGCCATTATAATATAATGATTGGTGCTATTAAAGGACCTGTTAACATACCTGATTTATCAATATACACTCTGCTGAGTAAAAATACTGAAGTAAGTAGAAGCAGGCCCGTAATGATTTTTTATGATAAATATATTACATATTCCAGAATTCTCTCATATGTGGATTCAATGGCATATCACCTGGAGCACAGGCTGAATGTCATGGAAGGCGATACAGTTGGCATTTTACTTGATTTTACACCGGAATATATTATCTCAATTATCTCATCAATAAAAATAGGCGCCCGGGTTCTGATAATTGATGTAAATGCCGATGAGATAACAATAAATAACTATGTGAAAGATCATAAAATAAAGGTCATAGTAATCTGTAAAAGGTTAATTCACCGGGCAACAGCACAGAATGTAAAATATATTGTATCAGATCCCAAAGATTTTCTTACACTTGGAAAGGCGGTAATAAATAGTATAAAATACCATTCAAGGGTTATATACAGTGAAAATGTCCTCAAATTTTATGAATTTATATATAGTGGCAAAAGATCCAATAGGACCGAAGATCCGGAAAAATCCTGTATTATGTTTTACAGCAATAATAAGCTTTTAAAATTTAACATGAAAAATCTAATATCCCTAACTTTCATCCTAAACTACTGGATGCCCAAAATCGATGGCAGACCTGTATTTTTTTCCAATATTAAACATTCAACACCACTGGGATTAATTTATTCAGTTACACTTCCCGTATCCTTTTCCGGGGCGACTGTAATTAATAACATGAGCAATATAATGAAAAACAACCCTGATTTTATTGTTGGGGATGGCCACTTGTACAGTTCTATAATTGATAAGCATATGTATCTAAATGGAGTAAAATACTGCATAATGCCGTTTATTGACATTAAAATAGAGGAGGCATTCAATGAATATATAAAGATTCCTCTGATTACAGGAAGATCAGACGACATAACTCTAACAACACATATGAATCCATTCTATGATATACGGAAAGGATCATTCGGGATGCCATTGAATTATGTTGAATACCGTATCAATGAAAAAGATGAAATGCTGGTTAAAACACCTTATATGCCAGAAATTTTTCCGGATGACAGTGAAATATCCGGCGGGTGGATCAATACACATATAAAAGTAAAGGTAGTGGACGGCTATTTCTACTGTGTTTGAACAATATATCTTGAATTATATATGTAGAGAAATTTCCCGAATAAAAGCGAGAGAAATAGGTTAACAACAACATACGATATGAAATAGAGTAGCAAATCATATATGCCGCTTATTCCCAGGCTATCTGCAGTTATTATTACAAAAAATACCAGCCAGTATGCTATTACCATGAACTTAATTTTCCCATTCAGTGTGTTCCTCGGTATAATCTCAAAATATTTGGCAAGCAGTAAAGAGAATATGACTCCGAATAGCAGACCAAGTATGAATATATCACGTACCTGGTATACGGTGAGCAGTGTGAATAATAAAGAAAGTTTTGAGGATGATGTAGAAACACCGTAGGCTACTGCAAACTCGCCCATAAAAATATAAATTATTATCACATTTATTATTGAAGCAATTATA
>JAKAAU010000077.1 GCA_021802165.1 Thermoplasmata archaeon | reverse complement strand
TTTTGTAAACAGATACGTGCACAATGCTTTCGGCATAGAACTTACAGAAAGGATGCCGGCCATACTGGAAGAAAGAATACACAACAAAACCGGGTTTACAACATTTCAGGCTATGGATACATTTGAGAAGGGAGGTGAACTGCACGCAAGGCCTCTGGAGACCACCGCTTCAGGAAGAATTTCCTCGCTTCTCCAGGGCAATTCCTTTACTTGCATAGACGAAAATCTGGAGGGAATAGAGGAGGGTACCAGGATAATAATCAATATAATAGGTGATATAAGATGGGAATGATTTTTCATAACCTTATTAAATTCAGGGAGGCTGAAGAAAAGATAATGGTCAATTCCGTAAAAATTCATGAGACCGAAAAGATAAGGATAAGTGATGCCAATGGTAGAATATCTGCTGAGGATATATATAGCGCCAGCAATCTTCCCCTGTATTCCAGGTCCCAGGTTGATGGATACGCAGTGATTGCATCTGATCTTGTTGGTGCGTCACGGGAATCACCTGTGGCACTTGAACTTGCCGGGGAAACCAGTATAGGCGAACCTGCAGTTGAATTTCCCGGAAATGGGAAATGTATAAAGGTGCCAACAGGTGGTGTTATTCCTGTAGGTGCCGATGCCATGGTACCATTTGAGGATACAGAGATAAGTGGAAACCGTGTTGTATTCTTCAGTAAAATCGAACGGTTTCATGAACTTTCCAATTCCGGCATTGATGTGATAAGGGGCGAAAGGCTTCTGGGCAACGGGTCAATGATAGATCCTAGAAGCATAGCCGTGATGGCATCCACCGGTGTTGGAACTGTAACTGTAATCAGGAAAATCAGGATAGGCATAGTGTCCACAGGAAATGAACTTCTTTATCCTGGCATGGAATACAGAGAGGGCAAAATTTACGAATCAAACAGCATATCCATATACTCTGAACTCAAAAGTCATACTGCCTTTGAAGTTAAAAACTATGGAATTATAAAGGATGACTATTCAGAGATAAAAAGATCTATAGATAAATCCATTGAGGAAAATGATGTAACGATTACTATCGGTAGCACATCAGCCGGAGATCACGATATGGTTTACCTTATCCTCGGTGAGAAAAATCCAGGAATAATTTTCCATGGGATACGTGTTAAACCTGGAAAACCCGCGATATTTGCAAAATCAGGAGATAAATTAATCTTTGGCCTCCCTGGTTTTCCAGTCTCATCAATGATGATCTTATATTCCCTTGTTATTCCTGCATTATTCCTCATGGCTGGGCATAAATTTTCATACACGGAAATAAATGCCACATCAGGGGATCGCATTGGACTTCATGAGGGAAATACAGATCTTCTCCTGTTGAAACTGGTAAATTACAACGGAAAATACTTTGCCTATCAGGTGCCAGGAAACTCCGGGTCAATATCCCGAATAAGCAGGGCTACAGGTTTTTCCATAGTGGATTCCAGATCATCATATATTGCCCGGCATTCTGATTTAAAAATAAAATTATTCACATCAACAATTCCGGAAATTCTATTCTATGGGCAGTACCTTCCTGCCATGGAAAAGATGCACGGGGAAATACTGGATGCATCTACATTTGTTGAGGCCGGAAAGAATGAAATTATAAGATCCATGGAATCCGGGGATGCTGATGTTTACTTCTGGAATTACATGGAACTGCCTGATATCAATAATATTGACGATGCTGTAACATATAAAATCCCCTATGGTGTGGCCTACAGAACTGACAATTATAAAACCATGGCAGTAATGTACCGTGGATCAGGTCTGCAAGATTACTCCAATGAAATATTGAGACATGAAGATTTAACATATCTTGACAATCCAGAAATTATCTGCGATTACGTAAAAAATGGAAGATGCGATGCAGGAATCACTTATAAACAGTATGCGGAACTTTATTCCCTGAAGTTTGAACAGAAGGGATACTTAACTTTTCATGTAATGATAAATAAGAACAGCATGAGGTACAAAGAATTGAAGAATGCTTTTATAGCCATTGCCGGAGAATATCAATGATGGCGATAATTTTTGCAAAGAAAAGCCAGAGACTAAAAGACAAGCACACCATGGATATATGCGGGGAGCATCTTATAGATAGGGTGTCAAGAATAATCTTAGAGTCGAATTTATTTGAGGAAATAATACTTTTTACAAAAAACTCTCTACTTTCATCTAAATACTGTATAACTGAAAATGATGCAACCGAAGGTGTTCTTATTGATTCAATCCTATATTCCATTGGAAAGCATAAAGAGTTTCTAGCCGTCGGTGGCGATATGCCCTATATTGACAAGGGTCTGATTGATAACATAATTACAAGCTACAGTGGAACTGCCATCACATGTACGGCCGACGGATTTTACCAGCCTCTTTTCACTGTTTACACGGAAAAACTCTACAAACCAATGAAGGAATACAGAAATAATGGTGGGGAAAGTGTAAGCAGGTTTCTCGGTACATCTGAAATTCAGGCACTAAGAGTTGAAAGTGAAAAATTGAGGAGTATAAATTATATGTCTGATCTGAATGAAGCACGGAGAATTCTGTGTGGGGTGAAAAATGATTAAAATAATCTAATTCTCAATTCCCGTCGTAATTATTTTAAGGATTCTGTTGACTTCTTCAGGGTAAACTATGCATTTGCCAGTGTAAGTGCTGTTATTTGCCATTATCATATAATTATATCCATATTTCAGGTAATCCTCACTGCCGAGTACAAGAAATCTGGTACCTTTTCCATAATCCCTGAACCCCTCTATAAATATTATATCACAGTATCTGTTATCATCGATTATCCTATCCAGTTCCATATGCTCCCTAAACATTTTATATGTCCTGTCAGGTGTTATGCCATAGGTTACATCAGCTCCAGCATCTTCCATAATCCATGTATCCTTTCCATGGGTGTCCAGCGATATGTTTCCATGGGGAATGTCCTTTATATATACTATTTTATACTGACCGGAAAGTACGGAAATTAGATTTTGGATTACCGTAGTTTTTCCGGATGAAGATGATCCAAAAAAGGTAAAAATTTTCATATTATTGCATTGCTGATAAATATAAAATTTTAAAGGAACAGACGGTATCCAAGTGCGAAGTTCAATGTGGCAGCAAAGGTAAGATACATCAACCATGTACCTGTAACCAGCTGGAAAAAGGCCTTAGTCCTTGCCCATGATGGTGAGTGTACAAGGCTAGCAGGTATATCACTTACATAAACAAATGCAAGCAGTATGAAAAGAATCATTACAGGTACATCATCCCCCAGACCGAAGACTACGGCGCCTATTATGGAAATCCACAGAAAACCAACTGCCATGAAACCATCAACCGTGGTATCAGCATTTTTATACTTGTTATATCCAAGGGCAAACCAGTGCACACCATAAGCAGTGAAGGCGAGTCCGGCCATATACAGTATTGGAGAGGATCTGAAGGCAGTGAATACAGTCAATCCCAGAAATATGTATGTTCCGGCAAGGAATTGCATAAATCCCGGCATGAATATGCCCCATAATCCCATGGCATGGTTGACATTTTCATTGTTTTCCTTCGGGTACTTGAAAAATACAGCCCCTCCGAAAACAAAATAACCGATTCCTAGACCGAAGAATCCAATCGCCAGAGGCGGTAAAGCTGCTGCAATCATAATAACACAACCCCACAGTCGATACTTAATCATTTCTATTTTTATAAATATATTGCATAATATTATGTCATTTTCAATTATACCTTAGATATTCCAATAATGTGACTAATGAAATTGATATTATATTTTATAATAGAGATGAAATATGCATGAATGGCATTATTTTTAAGAAATTAAAATTCCTTATTTTTCCAGTAAGTCTCCTAGCCTTCTGCAGAGGGTATCATCGCATGGATAATTTAAATAATCCGCAATAAATTCATCAGGATCATTCTTATACTTCAGGAACCTGGCAATATATTTTTTTAACTGCTCCTCGGATCTCTTATCAGGCTGTTTAAAATTAATGCCATTGGAATTTTCTCCTGTATTTATTTTTCCCCTGAGGCTAATATAACCAATTGCAATATCTATATTTTTCATGTCTATGCCATTCTTGATGGCATAAAGTAGTCTGTAAGCCAGGAGTTGAACCCGGTGGTGCGAAGACCTCTCCGTGTTCTTGTCTGTTTTATAATCAAGTATCACATATTTTTCCCCGTTGCTGAATACCGCATCAAGTTTTCCATAGAACATTATTGAATCTGATTCATCTGAGAACTCAGGGAACATCTGATTTACCCTTGCTATAACAGAAACTTCGGATTCGATCTGCTGCATACTGTATGTAGATTTTATCTGGTTAACAACAGACTCTATATTACCCAGTACTTTCCTGTCCTTCGTGGATAATATCTCTTCCTGAATTGCGCCCTTATAAAGTGATTCTGCCATTTCATGTGCATTCAAACCATAATAAAGAGCTTCGGTTTTCTCATTCAATTTCAATATATTATTCTTCAAAAGCCAGTATGGATTATCAAGGCTTATCAGAGAGTAAGAAAGCACATTCTTTGTTCTGAAAAATTCGTATATTTTATCCCTGAGCCAGTTATCATTACTTTTAATGATTTTTTCTGAACCTATATAGTTTCCCGCCACAAACTGGAAATATGCTTCATCATATCTGTTTTTATCAGGCACCGGTGATTTCTCACTGAATGCATCATCTATTACCAGCTCTGAATATTCAGGTATGAGATAGCCGGAAGCTTCCCTTGTTGATGCGCATATCCATAATTTCTCCCTCGCCCTTGTAAATGCGACAAAATCAATTCTTATACTCTCATTTTTTAATTCATCATCTACATCTATTCCCCTTACTGTCTCTATTATGGACGAGACTATCAGGTCTATATATGCATCCGAAACTCTGGGCTTTTTTGGCAGATATACGACACGGTCAAATTCCCTGCCCTTTGCCTTATGCACAGTGGTGAGCACCAGTTTTGAATTGCCTGCTTTTATTCCATTTTCAGAATATGACAAATCAAGGAAATCAAAGAAGTTTTCTTTCGTATACTCCTTTTCACCCTGGAAGAATTCATCAATAGAGGATTTAACAGTGGATGCAGTGAGGAAATATTCCTGGCTTATTGAGGCTGCAACCGGAAGTATCCTTGTATCGAATAGTTTTTTTATGCCCTCCTTTGATAGTTCCATGTTCCTCAGGGAAAAAAATGGATTCCCTGTATCAAACCGGTCAATTGTGCTGCTATCATTATGCAGGGATTCTGAAATTTCAAAGGCTTCCTTTAGCGATAATCCTGAGAATGGTGTTACTAAGGCAGAAATAATATCATCATCATTATCATAGAGGATTCCACGGAGAAATAGGGTAATATCTCTTTTTGCCTCGTTGACGGAATGCACATTTGAATCGCTGGAATAATCGATATTATACTTATCAAGTAGTGTTGAAAGCATGTCTATCTGTGCATTTGTCCTTGCAATTATTCCGGTGGTGCCCTCATGGCTAGAAATTTCTGATATCCTGTTGATTACCGATTCTTCTGGAGACTCTGACTGTATTATGGTTACCTTTTCTCCCTTCTCATGCACCCCTTTGAAATTTTCAAGCTCCTGTGTATCCTTCTCAAATTTCATATAGTAATTCTTTGAATATTCCAGAATAGTATCTGTGCTCCTGTAATTTGTTTTCATATTTTCTTTGGCCACATCTTCATCTGCAAGCAAAGAATTAAATACGGATAATGCACCTCCCTGGAATCCAAAAATAGACTGCTTTCTGTCACCCACCATGAATTTTATATTTCCGGAGGACTTTGCAATTGACGCTTCTATATCATTAATATCCTGGAGTTCATCCACGAAAACATATTTGTAGACTGTTTTACCATCAAATTTCTGAAATTCAAAAAGAAGGTCATTGAAATCCAGATTTCCCTTTTTTTCCTCGTAGTATTTGAATGCCTGATAAAAATAATCAAATAAATACTGTTCCTCCTCTGCCTCGATATTTTTTACTCTGCCCGTAGAAAATTTTTCCCCTATTCTTTTCGATATTTTATCTCTGAAATTCTCTATATCCTGAGGACTAATACCGAAGCTTTTTATATACCTTATTGCATTTTCCAGCTTTGGTACTATTTCATTTATTACATAATCGCGAGCATAGTTGAATGCCCTCAGTTCTCTCAATTTTTTATATATTAAATATCGCGCCATATTGTATGAAATAATAGAATTTTCTGATTTAATTCCTGGCAAATGGTTGAATGCAAGTGCGTGGAATGTATATATATTTATATCATAGGCAGTATATTTAATTATTTTCTTGTCAATTAACTTTTTATCGATGGTGTTCTGAAGCTGAGCTACCGCATTATTAGTGAATGTGATGCAAAGTATGCTATCAGGCGATACCCCTTGTTCTATAAGATTAACCACCTCGTCAGCTATTCTGGTTGTTTTTCCAGTACCCGGATTGGATATTACCAGTGTATCTCTATTTATCATACAGAAACTAATAGTGTACTCTTTAATAAATTATAAGGTTTCAATAGTTTTTAGATGGATTTTATATGTAATATTTTGATTAAACTTAATATATGTAAAAATGATACACAAGAGCAGAGGTTACCGAGTTAGGACAAAGGCGCTAGATTAAGGGTCTAGTCTCGAAGGAGTTCGCGGGTTCAAATCCCGTCCTCTGCATAGTTCTAAAGATTTAAAATAAGAAAATCTAAATAAGTGTTATCACAATATTGCGAAATTTTATATATAGAATTTTAATAAACACATATGGAAAAAATGATTGTAGCCAGCATGATAGGCATATATCCTACAACACGGGAGTCATGTGATGATTTATTCAAAAAGATTAATGAATCAATCGAAGAAAACATAATAATAGATTTTAAAAATGTTATTGGCATTACAAATTCCTTTGCATCGCAGTATCTGTTTAACATAAATAAATGTAAAAAGAATATTATGGAAAAAAATAAAAATAAGAATATAGTCTCCATGTTAGAAATAACGAATAAAATTAAAAAACCTGCTAAAGTTGAATACCTGGAAATTACACATTTTCAACTTTAATTTTTATTCTATGGTATCATAAAGATTTATTTCGTTGAGAACCTTTTTGTTTTTAAATATTATTGATACTAAAGTTCCATTCAATTGATAATTTTCAGATAGTGTAATATGTTTACTGTAAATTCAAATGGCCCTTTACTATTATCCTTAATCAACCCCGAT
>JAKAAU010000076.1 GCA_021802165.1 Thermoplasmata archaeon | reverse complement strand
TTTTACTGACGCCGTCAACATCTGATGGGCCTGAAATAAATCTCATCTTCATGGTCTTGTAACCCTCTGACACATATTTCCGTGCCTCTTCCTGCAGTTCTGGTATGGCTGTTGGATGCAGATGCGATGCATATGCCCTTATTTTTTTTCGTGTGGGGCCGCCCATTATACGGTATGCTGGAACACCGAGATACCTTGAATAAAGGTCGTACATAAGGATGTTGATTGCACTGAGAGCGTGCATCATAACGCCGGCTCTCCCCAGGGGAAGGGACAGCCTGTAAAGCATGTCCCAGGCCATGTTTATTTCAGAAACGTCCAGTCCGTTCAATTTTTTTGACAGATCAACGGCAAAATCCGCAACGTCTGAAGTTGTGTTGTAGTACGCTGCATAATCACCTGCCCTCATCTCAAGGGTGCAAACTTCATTGATCATGGCGGCCTCAGTAGGCGATACCTCGCCAAGGATGTTTTTATAATAATCTGTTGGCTTGACATATCTGTAAACAGGCTGTTCCACCTTTTCCCTGCCAATTATTCTTACGCCTTCGATCTTCATAATATCATATTTTTAATGTTTGATTATTATTAAATCTATATCCGGAAATGTTCGTATATGGAAAGAGGGAATATTGCACATTATTTTTATATTATTTCATTATATTAAATTATGAAAGCTGTTATAATTACAGTTGGAAACGAAATACTGAAGGGCAGGACCGTAAACACAAATTTTTCCTATATAGGAGAATTGCTTACATATTCAGGATATGATGTTGTAAAGGGAATAATTGTCAGGGATAATCTTGACGAGATAGCCAATGCTTTCAGGGAATCTTTTTCAGCAGGTGATATTATTATATCTTCCGGCGGGCTGGGTCCCACCTATGACGACATGACGCTGAAGGGGTTCTCTGCATGCTTCGGATTGAAGCTTGTAAAAAATCAGGAGGCCGAGAATATGATACTCGGGAAGGCAGGGTATATGACTCCTGCCAGGGAAAAAATGTCAATCCTCCCCGAAGGATCAGAACCACTGGAAAACAGGGCCGGAACAGCTCCTGGGATTTATATTGAAATTTCCGGTAAGACCTTTATAATAGTCCCTGGGGTTCCGGGAGAGGTGAAATCTATCATGGAAGGAATAAAGGACAGGATAAAAGTACCCGGATTTCAATATACTGATAGATCTGAAAATCTGTATAATGTTAAGGAAAGCCTCATAGCGCCTTTAATAGCTGACCTTATGAAAAAATATGGTGGCAATGCATACATAAAAACACACCCGAAAGTAGATGAGAATGGAGAGCCGTGGGTTGAGGTGGAGGTATCCGCATGGGGAAACGACAGGGGTGCCATAGAAAAACTGGCTGATTCCATACTGGAGCAGATAAAGGAAGATGCAATGCAGAATAATTATAAGTAAATAAATGATTTACCCGCATGAATAAGGATATGGCAAGAAAACTCATAGCCCTGGTGGCCATGAAAAAGGCCAGCGGTTATACCAGCTCAGATTTTATCAATACACTATCATTCAAACGTGCCCTGATTCCCCCGGATACTGTGGAACGTTTTATTGAGTCTTCCCTTAATGAGAAGCTCATAGTTGAAAAGGAAGGAAAATATGTTCCAAATTTCAGCACCGAGGGAGTTATAGTGCCACTGGATTTTTCAGTTGATGTTGATGAACTTTTCTCGGAGGCGGCTGAAAAGCCACTGGTAGACAGAATGCTGGAAGCGGCTTCGGCCTCAGGAAAAATGACAAAAAAGGAGGCAATAATCAAGGCGAGGGATCTGCTATCCGGCATGCAGTTTATAGATTTTGAAACGGCAATGGTCACTGTTCTTTCGGATGCTGGGATAGATATATCCTCATTTGTAGCTGAAAAGGAGAATAACTCCGGATACTCTCAATAAAGCAGGTGCAGGGCATCCTTTACCGGGACTGAAACTTTTATACCTGTATCTGAAAACTGGGATCTTCCGCACTGTATGCCATTCCCGGCCAGTTTTTCCATGCTTGATTCCATTCCCATGGAATCGTGGTGTATAATCCTGGCAAAATCTGCGATATCTGCGAAGTACAGTGAGAGGTCATTGTTTTTCACTGCATCCAGGGATTTTAAAAACAATTTATCGGGGTTTTCAATTATATTCAGGCCTTTAACCACATCCGAATTGAGATTGCCCAGCCACATGGGACCTTCGCTGGATTCAGGGTATTCCGGTGCCAATCCTGTGTGCCGGTTGAATGTGCCTATTTTCTCCAGCTGCCTGTCTGCCATGGAAGATGATGAAATTATCTGGAATATTACACGGTAATAATGGGAGTGCCATAGGGATATCATGGGTATTGCGGCCCTATCCATTGCAGCTGCCCGTTTAACAATTTCGCCGATTAACAGGCGTATGCCTGATTCGTGCCTGTAGGTATCATTGATTATTGACGCCCCGTAGCGCCTGAACGTTTTCCTCCCCATGGAGCCGGTAAGGGCGGTAAGGTCTGTGGGGGTAATTCCGATGTAGCCCTTATTCCTGATATTCAGCATGGCGTCATCAATATATGGCAGCACTGATCCGTAGGGATCAATATCTATATAATCAAACAGAAAATCGTTCAGTACTGCCTGAAATGTTCTATTGTATACCTCAACATCAGACCCATTCAGGTCCCTGTTGATTTTTATATACTCAAATGATTTTTTATTTATTTCAGAAATAACTGTTTTTACTCCGGCCTCCCGGTTAATCCTCAGCCCCCTTATGCCGGTGCCGCCGAAGGCATCCAGCGCTATCCTGGGTTTTACTGTCCTGAGGAAAGATACTGTAATATCCCGGTTAAGTTTCTGATCCAGATTATAAAAACCTGGAGTTTTTGTACCCGGGCCCTTTATAAAAAAATTATCAGGAGCCATTATCCTTACGGAGCCCTCTGATAATGTCTTAAATTGATTCTTCCTCTCCATTCAATACCTTTAAAATTTTAAATGGCAGTATGTTCTTGTTGATGGGGGTAATATCAAAAACCCTCACACTTTCATAGCCGCGGAATTCCTGGAGCACTGGGTTTCTGGATTTCTTATGCAGTGTTACGATTATCGATTTATCAGATTTCATTGTTTCCTCTATCTCGGCCTTTATCTGCTTGGTTGTATTTTCAATTTTCCCGAGCTCGTCTATTATTATAACATCTGCCTCCTCTCTTGATTTCTGGAGGCTGGGGACCAGAAGCTCTTCCAGCGCCTTTGTATCCACCCCGAGTTTGTCCACCTTTACCCTTGAAACAAGATCACTTCTGGCGAATTCAACCTTTCTCTTTGTAAGAATATCCGTAATATAATAGGCAAGCACCCTTCCGTGTTCAATCTTTTCTGATACAAGTGTACCCTCTATTAATTTTCCATTGTTTTTTAGCATCTCCATAATCTTATTCAGTGCCTCGGTCTTTATAGAACCGATTGGTCCGGTTATCCCTACTTTTATTGCCATTATTATTCCTCCAAATACATCAGCGGGTAATTCAGGTCCTGCACATAATGCATCCTTGCCCTTACCGCCTGACCATTATATTCAACGGTTAACCTTACATCCATCATTTCTCCTGAGAGGGATGTATACTGGAACGATGTGCTCTGGCTTCCCATATTAATTTCTACGGATACGTGCTTAACAAAGGGCTGTACTGATACACTTTTTTCTATTGCCCGTGAAATTTCGTCTATATTGCTCTCATTTACAGGCACACCGGTATACTGATGAAATATGCCACCCAGTTTTATGCCCGCCTCGAATATTGCCCTTTCCCTATCTGTGCAGTGAAAATATTTGCGGGCCGGGTCTAACATTATATAGTGTATTACATATAATTTATTAAATATTGTTCTTTTCAAAATTACGAATTTTTAAACCTTTTGTTTGGAACATTGAAAAAAGATTTAGATGAGTTTATATGTAAGTTTACTATAGCATTACCTGTAGCTGATAAATTAAGGTGAATAATAGTGAATGTTTACAGGAATATTATGTCAATCCTGAAATACAAAAAAGTGCATATGACGCTGATAGACCCGGCAGCACAACCCCCTGAAAAATCAGGGGATCTGGCGGAGAAGGCAGACAGGGCTGGCACAGATTTCTTTCTAATAGGTGGGTCAACTGACATAAATTCACATTTAATGGATATAACCATTGAAAAGATAAGGGCAAAAACAGAGAAACAGATTATTATTTTTCCAGGTTCAAGGACAATGATCAGCAGGTATGCCGATGCAATATATTACATGATGCTGATGAATTCAACCAATATTGACTACATAGTAGGCCATCAGATAGGATCAGCATCTGTCCTGAAAAAACTTGGAATAGAGACGATCCCCATGGGGTATCTGGTATTTGAGCCGGGCATGACTGTTGGCAGGGTTGGGAATGCGAGGCTTATAGGCAGGGAAGATGAGAACACTGCACTTTCCTATGCTGTTGCTGCTGAATTTTTCGGTTTTAAATTGCTGTACCTGGAAGCAGGATCCGGGGCTCCAGAACCGGTGGGGTGCAATGTCATAACCAGAATAAAGGAAGCTGTGAACATTCCGGTTATAGTAGGCGGGGGCATAAGAGATTATGAAAAGGCAAGATCTGTGCTCGATGCAGGTGCAGACATAATTGTTACCGGTACAGTTGTTGAAAAACACGAAAACCCGTATATAGCTCTTAAGGATATTATCAATGCAATATAGATTTTTTATTTCGCAGGTTTATTGATGCACCATTTCTACCTAAATTATATTAGGGTGCAGAAAATGCTGAATGATGGATAATGAACTTGCCAGTCCGCTGTATTTCCTTTATGCTATTCAGAGGAGCCCCTATGGATTCAATTTAAAGTGGAAAAACATAAAGCCCCTGGTATCCTACATGTTCGGGGATGATATCTACAAAAAGCTCCAGGATAACAGGATAATCAGCACGTATTCTGATGAAAATATTCTGGAGATCATAAATGTGCCTGATGTGAGGTACAATATAAGTGATTCAGATAAGGAAACCCTTTTCAATAAATTTATAGGATATGCCACCAGGAATCCATTAATTGAAGGCATACTTAAGATTATGTACCTGGACAGAAAGATTGCACAGTTCATAATGGACATATTGAGTCAGGATGCAGGAAAAACACAGGATGATTTTACCATCTACGCCGATTTTCCTGTTATAAACTCCCCCGACTTTTATTATTCAAACGCTTTTGCTGACTACTGCAAGCCATACATAGAGAACTTCAAATTGGATATGGAAAAGATCAGGCCGTACATCGGACAGGAATGGTTTACCCGCCTGATAATCATACTTCGGGATGGGTCATTCAACAGCAGTTTCTCCAAGGCTGTGGAAAATAATGAGGGGCCCTTCATATCAGGACTGAAAGAAATAGTGGAAAATGATTACCTATCCCAGATCATAGTAAACCTGGATTCTTTTTTGAACAACCAGGATGTTAACAGATCTCTTCTTAATTTCGCTTCAAGATCGGTGAGGGAGAAAAAGGTCAGGCGGTTCTATGACTGGCTTTCAATTGCAAATGATATAATGGTTGGTCTTGAATTCGTTATAGGAAGTATATTCTTCCTTCCCAGCGAGGCAAAGTACTCTACTCTTGGTGTGTATCTCTTTATCGTAGGCAGTACCCAGCTGCTTATAAGGCCAATGATAAACATAGCAAGAAGGATACATATACTGGTACTCCACAGGGAGAAGTAGGGCCTATTTCTTTATAAGTACCCTGAGCCGGGCTATGGCCTGAGATGCTTCATCCGGCTTGAGTTCGTTTATGTTTTTTCCGGTAAATAGGGATATTGCTGTTCTGGTAAGTATAACAGTTTCTACCCCGGTTCCAAGTGCTGCAACTATAAGCACGGTAAATCCCGTAATGAAAATATGGAGATGCCTGTCTGCATACCCTGTGTTAAGTGTAAAATATGTAAAAATAAAGAATCCCACTATAAATACCAGTGAAAGTGAAAACGAAACAAGCCTTATGCGGAAAAGTCTAACTGCCTCCCTTCGATCCAGTCTGGCCATAAAGGTTAAAGATGATATAAAATATTAAATTTTGTGCATGATTTACAGGCATATATTATGCAGGGATAAACAATAAATTTAATTTCATAATTAAAATACAGTTTTATGAGGATCAAGGTTCAGATCAAATACCTTCCAAATGTAGAAGACCCGGAAGCTTTGAGCATAAGGAGAAATCTGGAGCTCACAGGCTACAGAGGCATAAAGAATGTTTATTCATATAAAACCTATGAATTTGAAACCACGCTGGATGAAAAGGATAGCATGGATGAAATTAAAGAAATTGCAGAGAAACTGCTTACAAATCCAGTTATACAGGAATATAAGATAGAGGAAATAAGTGAATAAAATGTACAGTATTATTGACAGTACACCGGAAAAACTCAAGGATATGGCCTCAGGCCTGGGATTAACCTATGATGAAATGGTTATGCTGAGAAATTATTTTACAGGCCTTGGCAGAAATCCTACAGACATAGAGATTCAGGCAATAGCCCAGGGATGGAGTGAGCATTCATGCTATAAATCATCTAAACTTTACCTGAAAAAATATCTTTCCGGGCTGAAAAGCGATTATACTATACTGACCATGGAGGATGATGCGGGCGTCATATCCTTTGATGATGAAAATGCATATGTGGTTAAGATGGAAAGCCATAACCATCCAAGCGCCATTGAGCCATATGGTGGTGCCGCAACAGGAGTCGGGGGCATAATAAGAGATGTGCTGTGCATGGGTGCACAGCCTGTGGCACTTGTAGATTCTCTCTATTTCGGCGATCCAGATAACAGGAAAGGGCAGCTTACTGAACGTTTTATAATAAACCGTGTTGTAGCCGGCATCAGGGATTATGGAAACAGGGTCGGGATACCGACAGTAGCAGGTTCTGTCAACTTCAACAGCATATATAATGGAATTCCGCTGGTAAATGCCGGATGCATAGGCATTGTAAGGAAAGACCATGTTGTCAGAAGCAGAATAGGCATTGAGGGGGACCTCCTGATTGTTTGCGGCGGCAGAACCGGCCGGGACGGAATACATGGTGTCAACTTTGCATCTAAAATACTAAACGCAGGTGACGAATCAAACAGAAATGCAGTGCAGCTGGGAAATCCCATCATAAAGGAACCGCTTATACACGCCATACTGGAGGCTAACGATGCAGGTATTATAGATGGAATGAAGGACCTTGGTGGCGGGGGGCTGTCCAGTGCTGTGAGTGAGATGCTCTTTGCAGGGGGAATGTCCGGAATCATAGAGCTGGATAAGGTACTTCTCAAGGATACCAACATGGACCCATGGGAGATATGGGTAAGTGAATCACCGGAGAGGATGTTCC
>JAKAAU010000075.1 GCA_021802165.1 Thermoplasmata archaeon | reverse complement strand
ATAATGAATGATGCTACAGATAACGCTTCCAGGTATTCCATAACAAATCTATTGTTAATTTATATAATAATTTTTGTATACCTGTGATAGAATTATTTCTTTCCATGGATATTTAAAATACGAATTTTGATATCGGACAAATCAAAATCGGTAACGTGCTAAACATTCATATATACATAAAACCGATATTATGAAGGTTTTTAATATATATAAACGTATGAAAATTCAGAAATTACCCATTAGTCAATTAACTAGACCATAGAATTTAATGAGTTGTGGTGGTTAAGCCTTTAATTTTAATTGGATATAAAACTAAACTATATCAAAGAGAATAAGAATGGTACATATAGCTGACATAGGTTTATTAATTTACTTATAATAACTAAAAAAAGTGGTGCGTATATCAAAATCAAACGGCTATTTATTTAAAATGAATGCCATCCATCTGGGCACTAATTATCTATGGATTTCTTATGAATCATATATATTACCAATAGAATTATTATCATACAATAGTAGTAGTTTATTCCTAGGAATAATAGCATTCCTTGGAACTGCCCTGGGGGTTTCAATTGGACTTTTTTTTGGAACACTCAGTGACAAATACAATTTTGGATGGGGACGCCGTGGTCCCTATATTCTTGCTGGAGCAGTGTTCATAGTTCTCGCAATTTTCCTGAATAAGATTCTGACCATTACACTAGTAGGTGTACTTCTTGGATATATAATGATTCAGGTTTCTTCCAACATTGCAGTAGGCGCATACCAGCCATTATATGCAGATATCCTGAATGAGGACGAACGTGGTAAGGGAACCGGAATAGGAGGAATATTCAGATTACTTGGATCGGCCATGGGCTACGGAATCACAGGATTTCTTATAGATACCATATACAGGTCATATGTGTTGATTTTAATAGCCATAGTTGTTATAATAACTGCTTCTCTCACTGCGAATACCATTAAAAAATCAGATGTTATAGTAAAACAAACCAGGCCGGGAATAGGAAAATTATTCCTGGATATGTTCAATTTAAAACACGGTATGAAGGATTATATATACGTTGTTCTGGGCAGCTTCCTGGTTTTTTCCGGGGTGATAGGTTTATCGTTTTTCGAGCTTTATTTTTTTAAATTCATTTTAAATTATCAGAATCCGGCTTACTATGTTTCTGTTGTGGGCATAGCAGTTCTTATGACTTCGGCGCTTGCATCATTCATTTTCGGAATTTTATCTGATAGAATAGGAAGAAAAAAAATTCTGGTTTACGTTACCCTTATCGGAGGGATCGCCATGGTTCTTATTCCTGAATTCGAAAAATTTGACTATTTTCTGATTCTTGGCTCTGCTATAGGCATGTCCTACGGAATTTTTATGAGTGTTTCTAATGCACTTGCCAGCGACATGGCACCTGCCGGTGAATCAGGGAAATTCATGGGATATTATAACATGGCAACAGGAGGTGCCTCCACCCTCTCTCCACTTATATACGGTTTGATTTTATACTTTGCCAGTTCCTATTCTCTTGGTTTCCGTTATGTCTTTTATATAGCAGGTCTATTCTTTTTCATAGGATTTGCCATGTTCTATAAGATACTGAAAGATTAATTTATAAGCACTTTATGTATATAATGGCAATGGGAAAATACTCATTGAAACCATTTAAATATATTTTCGGGATGAATTCAGTATATCTTGGAAACAATTATTTGTGGACGTCCTTTGAATCACTATTTTTGCCCTATGAAATTGAGTTATTCCTTCCACAGGGACTTCAGACAATCTATCTTGGCATGATAGCTTTCTCAGGCATAATGATTGGAATCGCATTTAACTTTCTCTCCGGCACTTTTTCTGACAGGTTGAACTCAAAGTTAGGCAGAAGAAGACCATTAATCATGATAGGTTCCATAATAGTTGTTCTATCGCTTATTGTATTCATCTTTATAAGAAACGGTGTTCTTGCAATATTCCTTATTTATATCTTAATAGAGATAGGTTCTAACATTGCATACGGGTCTTACCAGCCGCTCATAAGGGATGTAATACCATCATCCCAGAGAGGGACATCTTCAGGCATAGGTGGGTTCTTCACTCTAGTTGGCTCCGCATTCGGGTTCGGACTTTCAGGGCTTTTAATCGGATCTGGAAGAATAGAACTCGCTGTAATCCTTATACTTATTACCGTGGCTGTGGGTGCGTCTGTTACTGTTTTGACAATAAAAAAAGATGATTATATCAGCAATTCTGAAATAATCAGCAGGAGGATTCTTAGGATAATCAAGAGTGCCGCACGATCTGAAAAATTTAGGTGGATGGCCATTGCAAATTTTTTCATTACTGTCGGTAGTTCTGGGCTGGTGTTTTTTGAGTATTACTATTTTGAATATTCACTTGATTTGAAAAATGCTGCAATATATGTTGCCATAGCCGGCGTTACTATTCTGTTGATATCCGCTGTATCAACAGTGGGAATCGGCGTGCTCGCAGATAAGGTAAATAAGGATTTACTCTTACTTATATTTCCTCTTTTAAGTGGATTCAGTATCCTATTAATTTCTTTTATACATGCATTTTATATGTTTCTGATACTGGGAGCCATTATAGGGATAGCCTATGGAAATTATTTTACTATCACAAATTCCTATATGAGTTTTATAGTTCCTCACGGAAGTGCAGGCAAGTATCTCTCCATATTCCTTGTTTCCACAGAGGTGGGTGCAGCATTTTCTCCGTTGATATATGGAATTATTTTATTTATATTCAAATCCTCTGGATCACTGGCATATTCCAGGCTCTTCGAGCTTTCTGCTTTACTGTACTTTGTGGGATTCATACTGATATTACTAAAAGTTGTAGATAAAAAGTCTTTGATCGTTCACCACCGAACCGCCTGATTACACTGTAGAATTTCATGACATGAAAAAACTAATGGAATATTCGCCTATCCAATAGGTCAAAAATGCCGGTACACCAAATTTATTAATCACAAATGAGGTTAGCTCCAAATGCCTGATTTAGCTAGCTGAACAATTTTTGTTGGATTGGGGATATACATTGTTAATAATGAACTGATGAAATATAGCGTGCCTGCTAATCAGATTGGCAGGTTGGACACAAAACTTGAATGATCTGTTAAATATATTAATTTCATTAGCAGCATTATGAGTGCCAGAATAATAAAATGTGTAATAGATATCATTGAAATAAATTATGCCATATTTCTTATTTATACATGTTAAGTGTTATTTTCTCCCTGTGATATATAGAAAAAAATTCTTTATATGCAAATGATTCTTCCGGGATTTATGATTCGGTTCTCTTTTGTTATACAGGAATGAAATATCTCCATTATATTCGTCCATTATATACTTTTCAAGCTCTGTATTTCTGTGCGATCTTAATATCAGGATATCCTTAGGGTCTGTAGGTATCATAATGTTAAGATTTGATAGTAATATATATAGATAATACTTTATAAAGTTTATAAATTATAATAGATATTTATTTATACAGATAATTGATTAATTGAGCATGGAAGAATACCCAACACCGATTAGAATAATACTTCTGCTGAAGAAAAATAAATATATGTCCCTTGAAGAACTGGCATCCAGTCTCAGTATAACAAAGATGGCTGTTCTGAATCATATTACAGTTCTAGAACAGAATGGTTCAGTTGGAAGGAAGACAGTGAAAAAGAATGTGGGCAGGCCTTCATACATTTTTTATGCAACAGAAAATGCAGATAGAAATCTGGGAAATGTTTCGGACGCAATGCTGGATGATTTCATGAATTTTATGAAAATAACTGGTCATGAAAAAATAATTGAGGAATTTTTAAAGGATCGATATTCAAAGGTTAAATCAGAATATGCTGGGGATATGGTAGGAAAAGATCTTGATGCAAAGGTCAGGAAACTGGCACTGCTCAGACAGGAGTCAGGATACTATCCAGAATTAAAGAAATCACAGGAAAACTATGAAATGGTTGAATACAACTGCCCGATACTTGCTATATCAAAACATTTCGGTATTGCATGCTCAATGGAAACAAACATGTTTGAAAATGTCCTCGATGCAGAGGTCAAATCAACACACAGACAGGTGAATGGTTACGGTGCGTGTAGATTCCTCATATCAAAGAATGGAAAGGAATGAAAACATGTTTAATTGTTCAATTCCATAGCAATTTCGTCTAGCTCCTTTCCGCATGCCTTAGAAAGCTCCTCTTGAAGTTTTTTGATCCTTTTGGCAGGTTCTTCAAGTCCCTGCAGTTTATACCTTTCAAGAGTTTCAGCAAGAGTTACAATATTTTTTCCGGACACAAGGTTATCAGCCTGGGCAACTATTTTCTCTTCCAGTGTTTCAGGAATATAATTCCTATCAGGTAATCCAAGTTTTTTCGCCTCTTCCGGAAGTATGCCTGCACCTGTATGTCTTTCAACAATTCTTACAATCAATTCGTCTATATTCTTCTCCCTCAAAAGGTCTGCACCTGCAACGGCATGGCTTATTCCATTTGTTTTGGTCCTGCCTATATCATGCAAGAGAGAACCGGCAGCTATTAACTTCATATCTGCATTTGCATACCTGCCCATTGCCATTGATAAATTATAAACTGTTGTTACATGTGATATTATTCTCTCATCTGCACCTGATTCATATAGTATTTTCATTGATTGCTGTTCATCAGGAATGAATTTTACTAACTTTCCATGGTCCATAGGAATAACATTCATTTTCCCCTCATATTTTTTCTCAAGCTCTTTCCCTTTATAGAACCGGTCGAGGAACATTGCAAGTGCTGAAACCTCGCTATGGGGCTGATTAGATATTGCAATATTGAAATCAGCAATATTGTATGCATCTATTGGAACCTTCTCTGCCCCAACAAGTATAATCATATCCTTTCCCTCAGTAGCCATTCTTATATTCTCTATGCGATCGTCAACATTTACACCATACATTGAAAGATTTACCCTTACTCCTTTAAAATCCCTGAATTCCTTCTTCCAGTTTACTCCGGATTTGATTGAAAAATTTCCACCGAAATTCTCTGTAACCCTGTTTACAGTATTTTCGAGAGTTTCGTCCTTTTCATCTACAAGTATACTGTCTGCACCAAATGCCCTAGATACCAGAGCTACATGGGTTGTTATCCTTTTATCCCTGAAGGGCCTGTGACCTATTCTTATTACTGTAATCATGCGCCGTTTTCCATCTCTATTCTGTAACCCTTTATAATTAGCACAGATGATCTGCTTACTATACCCTTCAGAAGCGTCTGAGAAATGCTCAGTGAATCTGCAACATCACCCACAAAAACCCCACCGTTGGTCATCATTGCTTTTATTTTATCCTCATATTCCTGAAGCTGTTCCTCGCTCAAGGTGGTAGCATATATAATATCTGAAAGGTCCGCCATGGAACCTATCAGGTTAATCTGAACGTTTGTATAATAGGTATGGTATGCTTTTTCCGGTCCCTTATCTCCTGTAATCCACTGACTCTCTATCATCCTTATTTTATCCAGATAATGCAGAGATTTTTTACCTTCGGCACCGTATTTTTCATCGATCTGGGGCATTGTAACCCATCCCGTGGAAAGGTCTAGGAGTAGCTTTCTTTTAACGTCGGTATCGGCAGCATGAAACATTGTAACAAGCTCTCCGACATCATTTATAACCTTAATCCTATTAACCATTCTATACCTTATCACTCAATAAAATATAATTATTTCTAAGTGTAAAGAAAAACTTAATGTATAATCTACATATCAGTACTTGTGAAAAATTACAGTGGGCACATCATATTTGAGGATAATTTCCAGTGGAAAGACCTTGAAAAGTATTTCCCGGATATATGGGAAATTGTTGAAAGTGAGTCAAAGCTCAATGTGGAGGAAAAACAGTACGATGATATACTTCTGGAGCTTAACATGGAAGAGATGAGAAAAAATAAAAAACCTTTTGGTTACAGAAGGGAGAATACAAGATTCAAAATGATTTTTCCCCAGGATAAAAAGGAATTGACAATATATAGAAATATTATATCTGAGGAAATAGAAGAACTCACAGAAAAGGTTGCCCGTGAAATAAGAAATAAGAAAATAAAGTATACAATAGCGTATGACCAGCTCTTATCTACAAAATTAAAGAAGAAATAAATTTAAATTAAGCACAAAAAATATGAATGCGAGAAAGTAAAACAGCATCCTCGAAATTTCTCCGATGCTGCCTATTAAATCGCCATTAAGTCCATTATACTGTTTATTCATTCCAGTTTTTATTGTATATGCTATTATAAGCACGGTTGATGCTATAATTATATTGTAGAGGTTAAATAAGGCTATCAAAACCAGAGGTATTAAATTTAGGAATACTGACCGGGTTCCAACCATGGACATGAACATGCTTCCTATTCCATTTCCGAATGGCTTTGATCTATACATGGAAATCATGGTTGCATACTTTGATATCATCTCACCTGCTATTATTACCATAAACCCTGATAATGGATTGAAGAATGTAAGAAATGCAATTGCTGGTACATAGATAATTAAAACCATGCCTATACCTCCAGACCCTGTGTATTTATCCTTTATTACCCTCTGTTTGGCATCTGTACCTCTTACCATGAAAGAATCTCCGAAATCCATGATTGAATCTAAATGGTTGAATCCATAGATAATTAATATGATAGAAACTGCAACAGAGGACGCTATAAATGAACTGTAATGTCTTAAGAACAGATATGGAATACCTGCAATTAGTCCTGTAATAAGACCTGTGATTGTAAAGAAATACATTGTATTTTTACTGATTTCATGATTGTCTCCAGTAGGAATCAGTGTAAAAAATGAAATTGCAGATAAAAACCCTTTAATATATTTATTCATGCATGCTTCCTTTTATAATTTGATATTTGCCTTCCCTGAATTCTTTGTTTAATCTGGTATATTCCATAGAATTAAGATATGCCATGGTGAGATATCTTTCTCCCTCCCGCTTTACCTTTCCTGGAATTCCGGCAATCATGCAGTTACCTTCAGACTCAAAATTTTCAGGTATTACTGTACCTGCGGCAACCACTGTCCCTGATTTCAGATGCGCATTGTTCAGAACTATGGCACCCATGCCAATCAGCACTGTATCATCAACTGTAGCACCATGGACTATGGCATTATGACCGATGGAAACGTTTTTTCCGATTTTTGTGCCATATTCAAGATTAACATGTACCGTTGCATTATCCTGAATATTTGTATTATCTCCTATTGTTATACTGTTTTCATCCCCACGGATAACAGCCGAATCCATTAGTGTAACGTTATCACCGATGGTTACATCCCCTATGACAACCGCGCTGTCTGCCATGTAAACATCTTTGCCTATTTTAATCATAGTGTGTAATAATGCAGGGATAAATAGACTTTATGCCACTATACCTT
>JAKAAU010000074.1 GCA_021802165.1 Thermoplasmata archaeon | reverse complement strand
AGATCAGCATCCTCGGGGAAAAAGATAGAGGAAGTTGAATCAGAACTCAGGGCAGAAATACCGCTGGGGAGATTCGGAAATCCTGAGGAAATAGGCAATCTTGTAGCTTTCCTCTGTTCCGGGCTTGCGTCATACATCAGCGGGGCAAATATACAGATAGATGGTGGGGCAGTGAAATCCATATAGACATTTCTGTAGATGCACAAAAATATATATGCAACACTGTCTTGTATTAGCATGGCAGAGGCTAAAAAGTATAAATGGAGCACTGTGAACAAAGAGAAGCTATCTGATACATTCTCCCGCCAGATGATTTATGGAGATCGTGTAATGGTAGCACAGCTGGATATTAAAAAGGGTAGTATTGTTCCAGAGCATTCCCATGAAAATGAACAGGTAACATGGATAATGAAGGGCAGGCTACGCTTAACCGTTGATGGAAAAGACATTGATGTGGGAGCAGGCGAAGTACTAATTATACCATCAAATACGAAACACAGTGCAGTGGCGCTCGAAGATACACTGGATATTGATATTTTCAGCCCCATAAGGTCTGACTGGATTAACGGTACTGATTCCTATCTTAGAAAATAATTTTAAAAAATATTTAATACCGGGAATAATTTTTTGATATTATAAGGTTAAAAAATATACTATGAACGAAAACACGAAATACATATTTAATAATTATCATTACATAAAAATAGTTTATTCATTATTACGAAATCCATACTAAAAATACAATATTCGTAGATTTTAAATACTATGTTATGATTAACTGTTAAGGGCATCATAGTTTGAAAACAAACTTTAGATGTTAAAATTAATAATATAGCAAACAAATATTTATTAATAATAAATAATTACTATTTGTTTGTAAAACATAATGAAAGGTGACAAAAAATGGAAACAAAATGTAAAATATGCGGAGAAAAAATCAGTGTGCCCGACGATTCAATGGTGGGGGAACTGCTGGAATGTGGGTCTTGCGGGATGAGCTATGAAATATCCTCTATCAATGCCGGAACTGTTGAAATTAAACCCGCAGAAAATGTGGGTGAGGACTGGGGAGAATAAATTGCTCAAAGTCGGCATTGTCGGTGGTTCCGGATACGTTGGTGGGGAACTCATCAGGCTACTGGTAGGCCATAACAACGTTGAGATCATCTCCGTTTCTTCTACAAGCCATTCCGGGGAGAAAATTTCAAGAATCCATCCGGACCTGTACGGCCTGACAGATCTGAAATTTGAGAACATTTCACCGTTAGATATGGCAGGAAAGGTGGATTTGATATTTCTTGCGCTTCCACACGGAACATCAATTAAATATGTTCCAGAACTGGTAGAAACAGGCGTTAAAATTATTGATATGAGTGCAGATTTCAGATTAAAGGATTATACTCTTTACAGGCAGTGGTATGGTTATGATCATGGATATCCTGATATAATCAAAAAATTTGTTTACGGCATGCCAGAACTTCACAGGGAAGAGATCAAAAATGCTAAATTTATTGCAACTCCTGGCTGTATAGCATCCTCTTCAATTTACAGCATTGCCCCGTTTCTCTCACTGGATACTGCCAGCAATATTGTAAATGTGGATGCAAAGGTTGGTTCATCCGGTTCCGGATCCGGCCTGGACGAATCCAAGGTATTTTCTGAAAGGTTCGGTTCCGTGAGGGCATACAAGCCAGTGGGCCACAGGCATACTCCTGAAATAGAGCAGGAGCTGGAATATGCATCAGGCAAGAAGGTAAAAATTGCTCTTTCTGCCCATTCAGTAAATATGGTCAGGGGAATACTCACCACATCGAGTATATACGCAGAGCAGGATGAAATATCTCTATGGGCACTGCTCAAAAAATTCTATGGAAATGAAAAATTTGTCAGGCTAATAATGGACAGGAAGAGTAATTATAAATATCCTGACCCGAAAACGGTGGTCGGTTCTAACTTTGTGGATATAGGATTTGCCCTGGACAGGTATGTTAAAAGGATTGTTGCTTTCGGAGCTATTGATAATCTTATAAAGGGTGCTGCCGGAAATGCCGTGCAGTCAATGAACATCATGAACGGCTTCCCTGAATACGAATCACTAATGGCTCCATCATTATTCCCGGTGTGAAATATGAAAATCATAAAAATCGGAGGAAGCATACTGGAAAAGTTCCTTGAAAATGATAACTTATATACGATTATAGAACCGATTGATGGTCCTGTGGCAATAGTGCACGGTGGAGGCAACTACCTTGATGCACACGCGGATTCTTTCAATTACCATCCCAGGTTTGTAACCTCCCCGGAGGGAATAAGGAGCAGATATACAGATAAAAACACGCTGGAAATATTTACTATGGTGATGAACCTGATCAATCAGAAAATAGTTCTGAATCTGAATCAGCACGGTATCAGGGCAGTTACCCTGAACGGCATCCTGAGGGCCAGGAGAAAGGAAAAATTGATAATTTTGAATGAAAATAATAGAAAAATGGTAATTGATGGCGGATACACAGGAAGGGTAGAATCCGCTGATCCTGATCCCGTAAAAAGTATAATGCAGGCCGGCTACATACCTGTCATTTCACCTATCGCACTGGGAAGTGGCAGTTATCTTAATGTTGATGCCGACAGGGCCGCAGCCTACATTGCAGGGTCCTTAAAAGCTGATACCCTGACATTTCTTACGAACGTCAACGGCCTTTATTACGGGGATAAAATAATTGACAGGGCTGACACCGCCTATATAAAAAGCATCCTTAAATTTATAGGGACCGGAATGGACAAAAAATTAATGGCCTCCATTGAGGCACTGGAAATGGGTGTCAGGGAGGTAACAATTTCCAGCCCGTACCATAATATGGAAAACGGAACGGTGATATATAATGAATTATGAAAACGACCATATAGCAAACACATACCAGAGATTGCCTGTCAATATTTTGAACGGTAGTGGCGCCATTCTCCATGATATCAATGGGAAGCGCTATATAGATATGATGGGAGGTTACGGGGTTGCAATTCTTGGCTACGGCAATATGCCGGTTAAGGAGGCTGTATGCAAGCAGTTCGATACAATATCCATAGCACATGCATCGGAATACACCCCTGCAAGGGAGGAATTCATAAAGGACCTAACCGGCATAGTTCCTTCTGGCCTGGACAAATTCTATCTCGGCAATACCGGTGCTGAGGCTGTAGAGGCGGCAATAAAGACTGTAATAAAATCATCCAGGAAACACAAAATAATAGCAATGACCAATTCGTACCACGGTAAAACGGCCGGTGCCCTATCAATTACATACTCTGAAAAATACAGAAAAGCATTTGAGCCATTGTTAATGAAGAACGTTGAATTCATAGAATATAACAGCATGGATGGCCTGGAAAAGCTGGAGAAGGACGATGACATAGCCGGTGTGTTCTTCGAGCCGGTTCAGGGGGAGGGAGGTATAAATATCCCATCGAAAGAATATATAAAGGAGCTGAGAAGTATAACAGAAAAAAATGGCATTATACTTGTGGCTGATGAAATCCAGTCCGGGCTGGGCAGAACAGGAAAGATGTGGGCACATGAGCATTTCAATATTAAACCCGATATTATAACCATAGGAAAGGGCATAGGTGGCGGCATGCCTCTGTCTGTAACTGCAGGAAAAGCAGAATTCATGGATAACCTATCAAAGGGAGAGCAATCATCGACAACGGGCGGAAACCCACTGGCAATGGCTGCCGGGAGTGCTGTAATTAAACAGCTTGATAGTGCGATGATTGAAAATGTTGCAAGAAAAGGGGCACTATTCAGGAGCGAATTAAAATCGGCGCTGGGCGATGCCAGGATAGTGAGGGAAATCAGAGGACTGGGATTAATGGACGCCATAGAACTCAGGATAAAATTCCTGCCCGTGTTAATGGAACTGATCAACCGTGGTGTCCTTCCATTGTATTCAGGAATAAACATACTGAGAATGCTTCCACCATATGTAATATCTGATCAGGAGCTCAAGGAAGCTGTGTCCATCATGTCAGATGTAATTATTTCTGCAGGCAAAGAGGTTACATCATGAAAATTACAATGCTGTTTGACATTATGCGGTGGGAGGAAAGGGCAATACTCAAATCAATGCAGGATAAAAATGTTGATGTCCAGCTTCTCAACGTGAAGGATATTAACATGGACCTGCAAAAATTGAATTATGATTTCGGTGACATATCCCTGCAGAGAAGTACAGGATATTACAGGAATCTTCATTCCACGGCATATGTAGAGTTCACAGGAAACAAAATCATGAATGATTTCCACTCCACAATTATAACAGGAAACAAAATGTTCACATCCACAGTGCTCTCACAGCATGGTGTAAGAATTCCTAAAACTTTTGTTTCATTTACCAATGAAAAATTCCTTGAATCTTTTAAATCAGATTTCAAAGGAAGGGCCGTGACCAAACCTGTAACCGGAAGCTGGGGCAGGATGATATCCCTCCTGAATGATTACTACGCCGCCATGGACGTTTCAGAGTACAAAGAATATATGTATCCCATATACCAGGTCAATTATACACAGGAGTACATAAACGATTTTAACAGAGATTTAAGAGTATTTCTTGTAAACGACAGGGCTGTTGCAGGAATTTATAGGTACAGATCAGGTGAGGACTGGAGGACTAACACTGCACTGGGCGGAAGGGCAGAGCCATTGAAAATTACATCTGAGATTGAGGATATAGTGGAAAAGGTGCATGATGCCCTGGGTTCAGGCATTTATGGAATAGACATTCTTGAGTCCAGAGATGGATATTTTGTAAATGAGGTAAACGGCAACACTGAATTCAAAAACACCGTTCCGGTCACCGGAATCAACATACCTGATTACATTTCTGACTACCTTATATCAGAGGCAAAAAAATGAAACCTGAAGATATGCTTATTGAGCTGCTTAATGTTTACTCGCCCAGTGGCAGTGAGGGGGAGGTTTCCAGGCTGATCCGGGATTACATGGATGAACTTGGTTTCCAGAACCCTGTAATAGACGGCCAGCTGAATGTGGTGTCGGTTAATGGAAATGGCATACCCTCAGTATTTCTTTGCGGGCATGAGGATACAGTTCCAGGAATTTTACCGGTAAGGAGGGATGGCGACCTTTACTATGGCAGGGGTGCAGTTGATGCCAAATCCTCACTTCTAGCACTGATACTGGGTGCTAAAAGGGCACTGGATAATGGTTTCAATGGAAAACTCCTAATATCTGCAGCCTCAGGGGAGGAGAGCGACAGCAAGGGAATAAACACCATAATGGAAAATTACCAGGGCTATAATTATGCCATATTCGGCGAACCGGGAGGTGCCATGAACATAACTGCAGGATACAAGGGCAGAATACTGTTGAAAGTTGATAAAAGAACTGAAACCCATCATGCCAGTTCAGCCTGGATGGAGGTAAATGCCATAGACTCGCTAATGGACTTCTGGCTTGCCCTGAGGTCAAAATACGGCAAAAACAAAGATTTCAACTCGATTACTGCCGGGATAACACGGTTTCAGGGAGGCGAATATGATAACATGACGCCGGAACACGCATCCATGTATATTGATATAAGATATCCTAAATCAGTTTCTGAAAATGATCTGATAGCAGAAATAAAATCAGATATGAAAGATATACTGGTGGAAGATTACTCATTCAATGTTGAAAACAGGACGGAACCATATATTTCTGATATCCGGAGCCCACTTGTGAAATCCTTCAAGGAGGCCATAGCAAAAAATAACATGTCTCCCAGACTCATATTCAAGAGCGGATCAGGCGATATGAACAATCTTGGAAACCGCTGGCAAATACCGGTTATTACCTATGGCCCGGGAGACACAAGGCTGTCGCACACGCAAAATGAGGTTATCAATATCAAGGATTTCTATAAATCAGTAGATGTTATAGCCGACTCGCTAAAAATTCTATCTCAATATAGTATTAATAGTAATCAGGCATGAATCCATAGATATTTTTCTATATCTTCTCTGTTCTCCATGATAATACCACATACTTCAAATGGTGAATTACAGTAAGCTGATCTTAAGGCCTTAGAGATATTTGAACCGGATTTTTTATAGAGGGCATATGCTATATAAAGTGCAAACACTTCCATATAGGCCATGCTATCTCCATAGAGTTCATATGATAGCGATCTCATCCTCCTTATCCATGATCCAGAGGGTTCTGCAGACCGCACCACCTCTATAAAAAAACGCCTGCAGGTATCACTGTCTATGCCTATGTTCTCTGCCTTCTTTCTGAATAGTGTTGTGAAATCTAATTCCGGTGAAAAATTCCTGTAATAATCCATGGACAATTCAAAAAGAAATGGAAATGACTTTAAGATGGCGGGCATTAAAAATGATGTAGCCATCCTAATGCGCCTCTTTTCACTGGACAATATTCCAAGCAATCTTGAAGGTTTTTTTACATTATTGCTGTGTTTTTTTCTGTATATAAGCCTGGAGTATTCTATTAGAATTACATAATAAAAGCAATCAGCATCATTATCTGTGGGACTGTAGTTCTTTCTTTCCAAAATATTTTTTTCTATATTATGTCCATAAAAGCGGGGGGCAATATATATTCTCTTACCTGCAAAAAACCCAAAGAATAGCGCTGAATCATTTACAGCCTCTCTGATCTTGAGTTTCATGGCCTTCTCGCCATTATAGTTTTTCGTGTTGTCCTTATCTGGAGAGGGAAGCATATAGATGAATTAAAATATGAATATTAATTATTGCCGTTTTAAACTATTTCTACATTCTTCATTATTGTTTCCATTAGATTTTTAATATATTCCTTTTCTGCTGATTTATTTTCAATGTGCTTAAACAAAAATGCCCAGATGCCAAGAAACAGGACTGAAATAGCATCTGTGCCCTCATCAACATTCTTCTGGATAAAATCAAGATATTTTGACTCTATATCATCAAACCCCAAGTATTTGTTAAAGTCTTTTTCAATTTTTTCTAGTGCTTTTTTGTTTTCACCGTTCATTTTAATCTCTATTTTATAAGGCGGCTTTACAGTGAGATTTTTACCATCATTTGAAATCCAGCCTGAAATATCTCTGGTAAATAAAACCTGTGCAAGAGCTTTTGCGGACTCTTTTGGATTCGAAAAATTGACACCAGCACCAATATCATATATTACGGTACCCCTATCGCTGGAAACCCTCCTGCATTCCATTATCTCATTTTCAAGTGAATTTTGGTTATCCATGGTTGTATAAAATAAATTTCTATATATATTTTTGTTCTTTAATATAATACTATGATATCCTGAACAGAGTTCCCTAGATAATAATTATAATTTTAACTACATTATGGCAATAAATAGGAAGTACTGTGAGTTCCTTGTGTTTTATTCTGATTTAATTTATTTTCAATTTTAACTTTTCCGATCAAGAAGTCCCCCTTCATGAGCTAGGGGATGAAAGC
>JAKAAU010000073.1 GCA_021802165.1 Thermoplasmata archaeon | reverse complement strand
TCATAAAGGCACATTGTGCATATCCATCTATTTGCTGTAGATTGGTGTTGTGTTGACTTATCTTAATTACTTAGGGATATTTAAGTATTTTCAATTCTATAACTTATATAATATTTGAAATAATAATTATAAGATATATATTTTTCATATTATAAACTTACTGTACTGCAATAATTTCATTTATTTTAAACGCTTTCTAAAATAAATTTGCATCAAAATATATATCAACTCCAATTTTTTTGAGGTCATTGAGGAACTCTGGATAGCTTTTGTTTATACTCTCACATTTCCCGAATTCTGTATTAGAGCCAGCTATTACTCCAGCTATTATGCTGCTCATAGTCATTCTGTGGTCACTGTATTCTATATAATCCGGACACAGGTTGCGACCTTTTTTTATCTTAATGCATGAATCATTTACTGTTACGTCTGCACCGAAGCTCCTGCACATATTAACTATGCCATTGAACCTGTCAGATTCCTTTGCCATCAGACGCTTATAGTTATAAATCTGTACACCCTCTTCTGAAAATATCCCCACTACCGATATTACCGGTGCCATATCCGGGGATACTGCCGCATCCACTGTAATCCTGTTAATATGATCGGCCTTTCTTATTTCAATTCCCGCGCTTCCGTATTTTATACTCCCTGTTGCATTATTGACCAGATCCAGTATCTTTCTGTCCGGCTGCAATGACATATAATTAAGGTTTTTGATTATTATATTCCCAGTGAAAATTCCCAGCACAATGAAATAAGAGGCTGATGAATAATCTCCCTCAATATCTACAGTTTTTTCAAGGTAATTATGGTTAATTATCTGATACATTCCATCATTGTTCTCTACTTTTACCCCGAAATTTGCGAGGCAGCTTTCAGTTATTTTTAGATAATCTCTGGATACTGTATTAATTGCCCTGAAAGACCCGCCTCCCAAAATTGAGTAATAAAATAGCATGGAACTGACATACTGCGAGCTTATGCTCCCATCGATTTCAACCGGGATACTGGTTGCCCTCTGCCCATCAACAGAATAAAAGCCATCCTCTTTTTTATTGAATCTGGATCCTGCATCTGAAAGCGCCATTATCAGGGTATCAACTGGCCTTCTGGCCAGTGAGGCCTCTCCGTTTATTGATGTCCGGCATTTTCTGGAGCATAAAAGCCCAATAGAAAGCCTGTAGGATGTGCCTGATTCACCAACATATATGTTTTCTGGACACAGGAAGTCTGGCACTATATGCATATTTTTCCTGTCATATTCGATTACTGCATTGCATTTTTCGGCAATTTTCATTGATATAATCTCATCTTCAGAAAATGATATATTATTCAAGCGTACAGACTTATTTGAAAATGCAGAATAAAGTACGTATCTCTGGGTAAAACTCTTTGATGACGGTGCAAAGATTGTTCCACCAATGCTGCCTCTCTTTATCCTTATCTTCATGGTTCACATATATGAATACCTTCATTATTAAATCTACTTTTTATTATGTTATATCCCTCAGAGAGGAGTATTTTGCTGGCGTTGTTAATCTGATCTTCAGATTTATACAGCCCAAAAATCGCCGGGCCCTTTCCGCTTCTCCCCGCCAGGAATGCCCCGGTCGCAAGCATTGTTTTAACCGTTTCACTGTCATTTCCATCATCAAAGATGAGACCATTAAGCACCATTGTTTCATAAACTATCCCCGCCTTTAAATTATCCTCAAGCCGGTTATAGAAATTTATGTATGGCGAAAAATCTACGTTTTTAAGATTGATGCTTTCAACAGTATCCTTATCCGTGCAGATCAGTACAAAATCCTCTTCCAATTCCTGTCTGGACAGCAGCCTGAATTCCCTGTTGTCTGTTAAGCAGTACCCACCGTAATATGACATTGCCAGATCATCCATGGCGCCAGTTACAGAGGTATCATTATAAATTGATGCCCTGGCAGCACTCCTCAGTATTTCACCATCAGTAAAATTGATAGAATTCATTTTTAATAGACCAAAGATCACTGATATTGCAAGTGCACTGCTGCTTTTGAGGCCTCTTCCGGGTGGAATTTCACTCCTTACGCTGATACTGTAATTTCCAGAAATTTTGTATAAAGTTCGTATATAATCTACAAGCTTCCCGACCTCAGGCGAAGGAAAAGAATCCTGGTCGGCTGCTGTAATTTCAGTTTGCATCGGCAGCTTTAGTGCAGCTGCAGCCCCGTGCCCGTTAACAAAGGCAGAAAGTACGGAAATTCCACCATTGGCCTCCACTATCATATGCTGTTATCCTACAGTATTATTTTATTTTTTCATAAAAAATATCCCTGAACTCTTCATATGGAACTGAAAGGTCATATAACCTTTTCAGTGTTTCCATCCCCTGCCCTATAAACATATCTGCCCCGTTGACCGTTATCCCTCCTTTCAATTTTATAGCCTTCAAAAATGGGGTTTCCAGTGGATTATAAATAATGTCTATTCCCGTAGCTCCTGAGGGAATCTTTTCCAACGGTATTGCCATTCTTGTATCTGGATACATTCCCAGGGGCGTGCAGTTTATTATAATATCGGATTCTACCACACGGTCGTATCCGGATGATATAATACCTGGTATAATTTCCCTTCCGGGTTTTCTTGAGGCAATGGACACATCAGCATTGTAATTGTTTTTCACTGCATATGCCACGGTTCTTGCTGCACCTCCGGAACCCATGATTACGATTTTTTTGCCTTCAGGGTCTATTCCGTTATTTTTGAGCAGCAACAGGAAACCGTTATAATCACTGTTGTATCCAGCAAGTTTCCCATTTATGTTTTTTACCAGATTAGCCGATCCCGTTGCTGAAACTACCTCATCTTTGATATCGACCAGTTCTGCAGCGGTCTCTTTATATGGGGCAGTAATATTGAACCCCAAAAGATTTTCCCTGGCAAATTCAAAAAATCCTTGAAGATTTTCACTGTGCAAATTTATGGCATAATACCTAGAGTTTATCCCGTGGTTTCTGAAAATTTTACTGTAAATGTCCTGCCCGGCTGACTGACCCACAGGGAATCCAATAAGGCACGAAAATTTCATGTCCCATCCCTGTATAGATTGATATATCTCCGCAATTTCTGGAACTCAATTTCCCTTATACTGGCACTGCCATATTCATTAAGCATAACCATATTCAGTTTTCCATGTTCGACTTTTTTGTCGTTTCTCATATAACTGATTAATTTATCAGTCTCTATATCCCTGAAATTAATCAGCGGTATGCCATAGCGTGTTATAGCATTCAGGATCTCCTCATGCAACATACTGGAATAACCAGCCTTGTATGCTATATAACTTTCCATAATCATACCATTAGCAACTGCTGTGCCATGGGATATTGTATTTTCTGAATATGATTCAAGTGCATGCCCGATAGAATGGCCAAAATTCAACAGGTAACGTATCTTCTGTGAATCGAAAAAATCTGCCGAAACCACGTTCAATTTTATCTCTGCACTTTTTTTTATTATGTATTCCAGGTTTTTTGCAGAGTATATGGATTTGATATCATTTTCGGTGAAGTACTTAAAAAGATGGCTGTCCATAATCAGTGCCATTTTGATTGCCTCAGATATTCCATCCCTGAGAAGTGCCGGATCAGAATTAAGAAGAAAATCTGTGTCACTGAATGTAGCCTCCGGGTTGTAGAATGTACCTATAGCATTTTTGATATTCATAAAATTTATAGCATTCTTACCTCCGATTGAACTATCCACCTGGGCCAGGAGTGTGGTTGGGATTCCGAGATAATGGACACCTCTTTTGTACACCGATGCAGCGTAACCTGTTAGATCCCCGAGAGTGCCTCCACCTATATAAGATATGGAAGAATCACGCTCTGCCTCCATTTTGATCAACTTCCTGAATACAGCATTCAGTGATACCATGGACTTTGCCCTTTCCCCGTCCTTCATAAATGATTTTATGGAATTTATGGCACTGATCTTCTTTGAATACATACTCCTGAGGGTGGAACTCACAAAAGTAATATTGCCACTATATTTTTCCATGGCCCTGTTTATCTCCATTTCAAGTCCGGACCCGATATATATTTTTACGCTCCTTCCATTTACGGTCCTTTCCAGCACTTCCATGCATTATAATGTCAAGGTATTATATTTACCAATCGATTGAGGCCACACTGTTGGTCTTTCAATATAAAAAAATATAACTACATTTAAATTATTACCATTCTATGCTTCTCTTTGATGATTACAAAAAGGATATACTGGAAGAAATCAAGAAAATGTACAGTGTATCGGAAAATGACATGGATATAAACGGGGACTACGGTGATTTTACACTGAAGATTTTTAAATTCCAGGATAAGAAAGAGGAGGTATATAATAAAATCAGGGCAGCATTGACTAAGGATTATATTGAAAAAATAGATCTTCAGGGCAACTATATCAATTTCTTTATCAGGGCAGATAAAATGCTCAATGCGGTGGAAAGTTCCATTGAAACCTTCGGAATGTACCCAAACATTTTCCAGGATACTTCCAAGGCACTGATCGAGCATACAAGTTCAAATCCCACAGGGCCCATCCATGTAGGCAGAATAAGGAATTCAATAATTGGCGATTCCATATACAGGATAATAAATCGTTTCGGAACAAGGTCATGTACACAGTATTTTGTTAACGATTCAGGCAAGCAGGTTATTTCCCTGTACCTCGGCCATGTAAAGTATCATGAGGAAGAGCCAATGACTGTAGAAAACCTTCTTGATGGTTACCAGAAGATATACTCCAACATGGAAAAGGACCCCAGCATCAAAAAGGAGATACAGGAACTGGATGAAAGATATGAAAGGGGAGATCGTGAATTAATAAGCAACATACAGAAAACTGCAGCCATAGTCCTGGAATCGATAACAGCAACCCTGGAGAAACTGGGGATACATATATCCACATATGTGTGGGAATCTAATTTTATACTTTACGGGGACGTGGCCTCATTGATAAACCGCCTGTCCGATGAGCTCAAATTAGAGGGAAATGCAAAATATCTTGAAATAGGGGACAAAAAAATATTTGTGACAAGGCAGGACGGGACATCCCTGTATTTTGCCAGAGACCTCGTATATCATATGTTCAAATCAGAAAATTTTGACTGGATTATAGATGTGCTGGGCGAGGACCACAAGGACCATGCAAAAAACCTTGACTATGTGCTTCATAATTATCTTGATTTTCCATCCAGAATAAATTACATGTTCTATGGATTTGTGTCTCTTGACACCGGTAAGATGTCAACAAGAAAGGGAAATATAATCACAGTAAATGATCTCTATGAGAAAACTATAGAAGAATCAGAAAAAATAATACGGGAAAAAAGGCCTGATTATTCTGAGGAGACTGTAGGCCAGATCAGCAGGGCTGTAGCATCCTCATCCATAAGGTTCAATATAGTTAAAATAAACGCTAACAAGCCGCTTACATTCAGATGGTCCGAAGCACTTAACTTCGAGGGGGATTCGGCACCGTATATAATGTATGCATATGCCCGTGCATGCAGCGTGCTTTCCAGGGCAAGAAATTCTACGGGCAGCAGTAAAGAATACAATGAATACGAAAAAAACCTTATAAAGGCCATGTATCTATATCCATATTACCTGCAGAATTCAGTGGATTTTTTAAGGGCGGATATCATGGCCGGTTATATGCTGTACCTTGTAAAATCCTTCAATGAATTCTATCTAAACTGCCCGGTTATCGGAAATGAGGAGGAGCAGAAAAGAATAGGCATACTCAAGGCGTTTAAACGCATTATGGAGGATTCTTCTGAACTTCTGGGAATCCAGCTTCTGGAAAAAATTTAAAGATTCTATTTCTGGACTAACCAATAAGCTTATTTAATTATGAATTATCCATTTTTATGACAAAAACCAAGATAGTAGCCACAATTGGCCCTGCAAGTTTTGATGAATCAACAATTATAAAAATGGCGGACAAGGGGCTTTCAACAATAAGGATCAATACTGCACACATAGACCCAGGTTATATAACCGATGTCAGTAAAATGGTATATAAAATTAATTCAGAACATAACAGGAAACTGGGGATAATGGTAGATCTAAAGGGTCCTGAACTGAGAACAGGGAAATTCCCGGGTGGCACACTTAATATAGACGCCGGAAAAACATATACAATATCAGATATAGATTCTGTAAAATCAGACATTTCTATAAACTATAAAATTTCCAGCTACCTTGATAAAGACACGGTTATAGCCATCAACGATGGTCGTGTAAGATTCAATGTAGTTTCTCTGGAAAATGGCATAATAAAGGCAAAGTCAATGGATAATGGCGTGATCCATGACAGGTCCCGTGTAAACATACCCGGGAAATATATAGAACTGGGGGTACTCACCGACAGGGATAAATTATTCATCGAGGAAGGCCTTAAAAACAATGTGAATTTTTACGCTTTATCATTTGTCCAGTCCCGTGAGAATGTATACGAGCTTCAGGACTATATTTTTGATAAAAAAGGCCAGGGCGATATAATCAGCAAAATAGAAACAAAAAGCGGATATGACAGCATAGAATCCATTGTAAAAGTTTCAGATTTTATCATGGTTGCCAGGGGAGACCTCGGGGTAGAGCTCCCATTGAAGGAAGTGGCCATGGCCCAGAAAAGAATAATAAACATATCACATAAATATGCCGTGCCCACCATAGTTGCCACGCAGATGCTTGAGTCAATGGTAAACTCTGATTCACCTACCAGGGCAGAGGTTTCGGATGTTACCAATGCAATCCTGGACGATACAGACGCACTGATGCTTTCTGAGGAAACAGCCATGGGAAAATACCCCGTTGAAGCTGTAACATACCTTTACGAAATTTCAAAATACGTTGAATCACAGTTCATGTCATTTCCGGAACCAGAGAATTTCATGGTCGACCCTATAGCCTTTTCAGTGGCAAAGGGAGTTAAAATAATGTCCAGCACCATTGATGTAAACTCCATCATAGCACTTACAATATCAGGCCATACTGCAAAGATCATATCTGCCATAAGACCTGTGAACGATATATACGCTGTGGTCCAGTCTGAATGGCTTGCCCGGTCCCTGAACCTGATGAAAGGCGTAATTCCAGTAGTGCTTCCAAGAGAATATGCACAGTCAGAAAATATCTATGAAATAATCTCGAAAATATCTCCACTGGCAAATTTAAAGCCCGGAGAGAAAACTATTGTAGTTTCTGGATCTCCATCGTTTTACCTTGGAGGGACGAATAATATAAGGGTGCTCTCCATCGGAACCTTCATGGGCCGTGGATACCCGGCAGGAAGGAGCATTACTGGAAAAATAGATATTAATCGTTCTGGCCAGGGCAATATAATTATCCTTGATAGATACGATAGCAGTATTGACTTTTCAAAGTACGATGCGGCTATAATAAAATCTGATGTTACAAACAGAATCATAGACACATTCATACAGG
>JAKAAU010000072.1 GCA_021802165.1 Thermoplasmata archaeon | reverse complement strand
TCCGATCTTATTAGTTAATGAATTAGATATTATAATAGTAGCAATTGCTAAAGCAAATAATCAGAAAATTCTAACTAAGGATAAAGACTTTGAAAATTTTCAGGGGATAATAAAAATAAGATTTCTATAATACTTATTGTTAAAATTCAGATTGGTTAAAAATAAGCAATCATTAACAGATATTATAAAGAGGTTGCTACCGCAATAACGGCTGTTGCCACAATAAGAATAAACATAGCAAGGTATACTACTTCATTCTTCTTTGATAAAACAAGATCTCCCATAATTTTTTTGTTTCTTCCTATAACCCACAGCATTATCATAGGTGCTATGAGTGTAAATACAAAGAATATCAATAGATAAAGAACCAGAGCAATCATGCTTGAAGGATTTATAATAATAACTGCTATAACAGCTGGCAGGCTTTCAAGTACATACACAAGCCAGTATGATTTTTTGGAAATGTTCAGAGATTCTGCAATTCCCCACGCGCTTCCCAGTGATATTGTAATCAGTGCAATAAATCCTGCTGCAATAATGCCTATCCCGAATATAAATGGTGAAAGTGCACCTGCGATGGGAACTAAAACTTTCCCAAGTTCCTGTGGAGTTGCAAAGAATGATGCATGGGCTGCATGGGGTATCCCTGCAAAAGCCATCTCGGCTATTACCATTAATAACTCCGTTACAATTGCACCTATAAGAGTTTCCCTGCGCATTATCCTTAATGATCTATATCTCTTTATGCTGATTCCTGCACTGCTCATATCAGTTAACTTTAATCCAGTTGCCGATGCCTGGAAGAATATCATGAATGGCATTATTACAGCACCTACGTTGGCAGCGAGTAAAAAGAAATAACCTGCAGTAGGTTTAATAAGCAGAGGATTTGCCAGTGAAGATGACACTGGCATAATTCCACGGTAGAATAATGATGCCAATAGGGCAATAATTAATACAAGAGATATTGCAAGCAATGGTTTTTCTGCCTGGCTGTACCGTTTTCTTGTAACAATCAGTATGTGAATAATATATATTACTGGAATAGTATAATAAAGGGATAATCCCATTATTTCCAGTCCTATTCCTATACCTAGATATTCTATTCCATAGGTAACCATATCGGTTAACGCCATGGGCAATGCAACCAGTGATGCTATTTTCTTTCCATAGTTTTTTCTTACAACATCTCCCAAGCCATCTCTTGTTGCAATGCTGATTCTACCTGCAATTTCCTGCACTATGTAAAGCGGTATGATGAGAACCAGCATAAGCCATATCAAGCCATATCCAAGCGTGGCTCCCGTTTGTGCCGCTCCAATATAAGATGAAGCATCCATGTCCGCCATCATGACAAGCCATGCAGGCCCAAACATGAGTAATGTATCTTTATTAAACAGCCTTCTTTTTTTGCTTATAACATTTGAATCCATGCTAATCAATCATTTTTCTTTGATTTACACCGCATCTACAATTTTTAATTCTCTCAATTCTACTGCAGAATACTTACCAGAATGAAATATATTTAACAAAATATGCATATTTCTATGATTCTTTACTGTATTTTCCCGGATGATGCATAATGAAAATACGGGTTTGATACAATTTTTCTCTGTGTTTTTCACTTTCATTGCAGGTAATTAGGTGTACCTAAATAAACTTATTGTGATTACAATTAATAAAGGGTCCTGGGTGAGAATAGACGGATTATCCCTATAATTATTTATCCAACCAATGATTATATAGAAAGTTAAAATTAGCCATAATGCAGATGTTTTTCAAGGAAGGACTGGCAAGGATAGGAAGATTCAACACACCACATGGTGACATAGAAACTCCAACAGTAATGCCGGTTATAAATCCAAATCTCAATTTTCTTACACAGGATGAATTAAAATCAATAGGTGTTCAGGCAGTAATAACCAATAGCTACATAATAAAGAGAACCGCATCGCTTGAGCAGGAAGCCCTAAAATCTGGTGTCCACAAACTCATAAATTTCGATGGTCCTATAATGACCGATTCCGGCACTTTCCAGAGCTATGTTTATGGGGATATAGAATACAATAACAGTGAGATTGTTGAATTCCAGAAAAACATAGGCAGTGACATTATAACAATTCTTGATATTTTCACAAAGCCACAGGATAGCTATGATCAGGCAAAGGCTGCAGTATACGAAACCTATAAAAGATTAAAAGAGGTTAACACAGAGGATTACATAATAGCAGGACCAATACAGGGTTCCGTGTATCCAGATCTGAGAATTGAATCTGCAAAAATGATGTCAGAAGCATCATACCTACCCATAGGCGGAGTGGTACCCCTTCTTGAATCATATAGATACAGAGACCTTGTAAACATAATTATAAATTCCAGAATAAACTCTGATTTTTCAAAACCCGTGCATCTCTTCGGAGGTGGTCACCCTATGTTCTTTGCCTTCTCTGTTCTTCTGGGTGTTGATATATTTGACTCTGCATCATATATAAAGTATGCAAAGGATAATAGAGTTCTATACACAGAAGGTACCAGGAATCTGAAAGAGATACGGGATTTCCCTGAATGGAGTCCACTTTTCAATAAATACTCCCCTGCAGAATTAATCAAGGCAGATGAAAAGACACGGTTAAAATTGTTATCTTTCCATAATCTCAAGGCAATATTCAATGAAATTACGGAAATTAAGGAGCGTATTTACGAAAACACCTTGTATCAGTATGTAGAGGAGAAATCCATGGCGCATCCGGCACTTTACAGCGCCTACCTTGAAATGCTTAACCACGATCTCAAGCCATACTGGAACATTTCACTGAAATCTCCACTGTATTTTTTCAACAAGATTACATATAAAAATACATTTATCAGGCGCCTTATGGATTTTACACAATCTTATATAAGCAACGGAAAAAAAACACTGCTCATCAACTATAAGCTGTGGAAGCATGGGTTTCCAATATCCGACGAAATAATTAATTCATATGAAACAACAGATTACAATTTCCTGATCCAGTGGAATGATATCTTCATACCAATAGAGCTTGAAAACACATATCCAGTAAGCCAGACGGTCTCCTCTGGGGTTACAGATTTTGATTATAGGGAAGAGTATGTAAAATGGTTAAAATCAGTTAATCCTGATATTCAAACATATAATCCATCTATCTCCGGAGATTCCAGAATAAGAATATACACCCATACAAAAATAAATACAGTATTCAAATTCCAGTTCCATACAGGGATGGATTTATTTAAAGAATCTGATCTTGTAATCAAATCACGGGCTACAGGTCATATAAGGAATATCAAGAGGGGGGATAAAATTATAGCCACCATGAGGAACGATGGCTTTTTAACGCTCTCCATTTTGGGTGGAGAACTTCTAAATAATATAATAGATTTCCCGGGTTCAAGGGTAATAGTCGGTCAGGACAGCGGAGAATTCAACTCCAGAGGATTTAATGTGTTCTTCAAATTTGTGGAGAACTGTGATAAAAACATAATTCCTGGAAATGAGGTTCTGGTTACAGATTCAGATGCAAATCTCTTTGCAGTGGGTCATGCAACAGTGTCCGGAAATGAGATGAAATATTACAGAGAAGGAATAGCAGTAAAGGTCCACGAAGGTATTAATAGACTATGATTACTCAAGATGTATTTCATCGGGAATATTATCAAGTATACCACTAAGTATTTTATCATCACTTTTTCTGGCGTATATATGGGTGTAAATCTGCTCCAGTACAGACTGTATTTTCTCTCCATCAACCCTTTTAATATTTTTTCTTGATATTATCATAAGATTCATTTCCTGAGATTTATTATTATTCCTCGGTGGTAGGAAATATTTAAAGCCAGTCAATGCTTTTGCCCCTGCCCTGCGATAAAATTTTATCCTTTTTTTTCTCTGATTTATGTTGTCTCCTTCCTGAGGATTCTCTACCTCAAATATCACATGGTTATATCCATTATTATCCTCAAGATTAAATATACTTTCAAGAAACATTGATCCGAGTCCATTTCCCCTGTATTCCTTTTTTACAGCAATGTAATCCAGAAATAAAAAATCCGAATTATTAATAGGCCACATCATTACAAACATTACTGGATTTTTATCATGTTTTCCGATAAACATCTTTTCATGGTTTTCTTCTATATTTTTTCTAATATCTTCTACAGATCTTTTTTCTCCCGGTGGAAAAGCATCCTCATAAATATTTATGCCCTTGTTAAAATCCTCCTCTGATTTGACTTCGGATATCCTAACATTATCTAACATACTTATCTATATGTACATGATATATGTAATTTCCTAAGCAAAATCAATAAAATCTCTGATAACTATATTTAGATATTATTCCATTTCTTAAAAAATTTCATATTCTATACGATAAATTTAATTTGCCAATGTAATACACTCACGATGATTAGACCGTGGATTCTGGCTATGGATCTTGACGGAACTGTATGGAACCATCTCAATATTTCAGGCGTTGAGCCTCCATATACAAAAATTGACGCAACAAGCATAAAAAACAGGGACAACATAAAGATAACATTATTTGAAGAAGCCGTCAAATTTATAAAATGGGCCAGGGAAAATGGGGCAATTACAACAACACTGAGCTGGAATAGAAGAGACTATGTTGATGAGGCGCTGGAAACTTTCGGGATTGCAGGCTTATTTGATTACAGTTCCACGGATCATACACCTGACAAGGATCAGAGGTTATTGAGATTAATTAATACACTGGATAGAATTGGAATATACATACCGGTTGATAGAGTTGTATATGTGGATGACCGGGACATTCATATGGAAGCAATTAAAAAGAATGTGGGAAACATAGTTTTTATAAATATATGGAAATCAGCAAAAGATTATTCTGATGCTTGCAGGATTGTAAGAGAAAGAATATTAGAAGACAACATAACCTTGTTGTAATATTAAGGTCAATTTTGAAATATTTTAAATATTAAATAACTATATAAATATAAATATGCAAGCAAATACCCCTGTAATATGGTTTAAAAGCTATCCTGAGCCACAGGCATCATTTGCCGGAAGTCTCTGGATTGCTATACATACCCAGGTTTATAATTACACTCATATTAACAACTACATAATAAGAGTCAATAAAATAAAGAACATCATCTCATACATGGAATATCTGGGTACTATTATGGAAAGCAATACCCTTGAACGAATAGCATCCGCGGTCAATCGCAATATGAAAAAGTTAAAAAACCCGGAATTTAAATTATTGGTTTCAGAGGATAATGATTCACAGAGGGCGGTTAATTATATGGAGAAAGGGCGTTTACTGGTACTAGGAGTTCCGTATAGTGATGTCCAGAAGTTTACTGGTTATGATATTATAAATACTGGAATTCCTAAAAATATCACGTATTACCTTGTGATAGCAAAACAGGGCGATTATATTTATACCATACCCGGCATGGAAGGTATAGAACTAAAAACCGAACTTCAGAGCTTATACAGTGAGCACTCATCAGTAATGGTGAAAATGCAGATAACGGAATTCAAAAAATACTGTGAAATAAATAGAGAAAATATAAGAATAATATATGCAAGTGTGATCACAAAAACTGGAGAAGAGGTCAGGTCATTAAATGAATATTAGGTGTGTGTAAATGCTTGAAACACGTGGTTCTATGACCAAAAAATATAACGCTGGAAATGATGACACTGAAACTATAATAAGGTTGATGGAAAGATTCATTTCTGAGACCTATGGGAGTTCTCTTTCCATAGACCCATACTCAGTGGAGACTATAGATAAACTGCATTCATATGTAGATGCTTTTTATTCGGAGTTACTTGATAATTATTTAGTTGTAAGAAAATACAGCCACATATTTTTTGTCTCTGCAGAACTGAGTGATGGAAATGCAACATTCACCGGACCAGATAGAAGTACGGCGCAGAAGATGCTGGATGAGGTTAAATCCATAGAAATAAAAAACGGAGAAATAGGAATGCTTGAGGCTGTTTCCGGAGAAATTTCCGGAATACATGAGATTATCATTTCCATGACTCCCGTTATGGAAATACTCCGTGAACTTATGGATCATGGCAAAATAATACTTGTTTCCACCACCGCTGACGATAAAAAACGTCTAAAATATTTTAATGAAATAAGTGAACTCGATATATTCAAATACGAATACAGATACGATGCCTGCATAATAGAGCAGGGATCAGAATTTAATTCTATTGCCAGTGGAAATATAGAAAATTTATTTTCCTATATAATTCAGAAAAAAACCGATTATATAGCCGGAATTTCATCCGTAAAACCTTATCTGAGAACTGCGTATTCCTATTATTCTATATGTTTACTTTACGGTTCACTTATGGAAATAAAAATGGAAACATTGCGCAGTGAGTACGGAAGACTATATGGGAAGAAGCCAGATAACTTAAAATTTAAGAATTATGTAGAATCGCTCTGTAATGTCAATATATTCCAGTATAAAGATGATAAAATAAAAGGTATCGAAAAAATTCTAAAAAAATTTGGAAAAAATTAAAAATTTACTGCACTGTCTGTGTGTATTCCTTTTCCCTGGATATCTCTTCCATTGATCTTCCCTTTGTTTCCGGAAGGGCAAGTACAGTTAATATCAGACCTAATATAGAGAAAACAGCGAGTACAGTCATCATTATGGAAAGTCCACTTACTATGATGAATGCATCCACAAAGGTACCTATGAACGCACCTGTTTTACCTCCTGCTGCTGATATTCCTGTTCCAAGTCCCCTAGCTGTTACAGGGAATACCTCTGGAGGATATACAAATGTTGTTACATTTGGCCCGAACATCATGAAGAAGTAACTCATCCCATACACTATCAGGAACTCTGTCACATATCCCTTGGTATCCAGAATCGGGAATGCTGCAAGAATTATAAAAGCTACGGCCAGCATTACGAATCCTGTTATCTGTATTGGTTTCCTTCCAATCTTATCCAGTGTGAATGTTGCAAGCCAGTATCCCGGAAGGGCCGCCACTATGAATATTAATGCTGCATATTCGGTTACTTTTATGAGTCCCGCGAGTCCAGTCTGGGTTATAAGCGTTGCAAATATCTTATCGGCCATGATTGAGTTTCCGTAGAATGCCCAGTCCATTAAAAACCACGATCCTGCTGTGCCTATTAGGGTTATCAGGAACGCTCTATCTTTAATAAGGGTGTACCACGGTGCATTTACCTCTTCCTTCTTTTTGTCCATCTTGACATCAATGCCTGTGTAAGATTTCAGATTTTTAGCAGCTTCATCAGCATGCCCTTTAGCTACTGTGTACCTTGGCGGCTCAGGCATTTTTCTTCTAAAGTATATTACAGCCGCGGCTGGTATTGCTCCAACGGCTAGAAGGATTTTCCATGTATCGCCGAGTGGTATCAATTTTGTGTTCAGCAGTAATGCCAGCGCGAGCACTGATGACACTACAAGGCCTATGCTCTGCATGGAGAAT
>JAKAAU010000071.1 GCA_021802165.1 Thermoplasmata archaeon | reverse complement strand
GAAGCAGAATATCATTGACAACCTGGGCTGCTGTTTCCAGCGGGCCATCGTGCTTTTCAAAAACCGTAAGATCATCATTATTGTCGGTTCTCTCCAGGTATCCCATAGAAAGTGAATCCATAGAAGCCACAGGATCTTCCTGCTTTATGGTAAATATTTTAGATTCTACAACTGGATCTTTCCCGCCGGTTATATGGGAAAGTACACGGTAAACTTCTCCGGAATTTTTCATATAGTTGATATCCTTTATATTATCAATGCCCTCATATGCCACATCTTTCAGTGTATAATCCTTCCCGAGGAGTGCGTTGGCGATGATCACCGTTTTTCTGGCGCCATCAAGGCCATTTGTGTCATCACGGTAATCAGTTTCGGCTATTCCCATGTTCTGTGCTGTTTTTATAGCCTCATGGAAATCAACTCCGGCGATCATCTGATTCAAAACAAAATTTATTGTGGAACTTACCTGCCCCCTGAATTCCAGGAGTTTTGATGATTTTAAAGAATATTTATTCAGGTTAAAAAGGGGAACACCCCCTCCCACAGAGGATTCGTAAAGTATTTTTTTCCTGTTTTTCAGTGATGATTCCATAATCTCCTTCCAGTGCAGTGCCAGAGGTGCCTTGTTGGATGTCACAACATGCTTTCCGGCCTCAAATGCACCGGTATACATTTTCATTCCTGCTATTCCATCCTTTGTTGCAGGTGACATATCAACTATTATATCTGAATGCAGGGAATAAATTTCATCCATGCCTATAACCTCGGCAACCTCATCAAGTTCTTTTCTCTCCTTGTACATGAGTACCTTATCCAGATTTAAACCATTCTTGTCATAAATAGTATTTCTTGAATCAGAAACAGATATTACCCTTATATCTGCATTGAATTTAGACTTAAAATATTCATGATTTTCATTTAAAATGCCAACTACTGCCTTTCCTATGTGACCCAACCCCACAAGAGAAATATCCATGGTTGCTGATTATTACTTATTTTATAAAACTTATTATACAGTTTTATAAAAAAATCAGATAAATTTTATATTCCAGGTAGGTTCAAAAAAATTAATTTAAAATGCTAAAAAATTCACAGCACGGATGCTGCCACTACCTGGTCATTGTCATCAACATTGATAAGTTTAACCCCGGAGGTTACTCTCGACTGAATCCTGATTTCATCAGAGTTGAGCCTTATTGTTTTATTGTTTCTTGTTACAATAAGAACCTCCTGGCCGTCCTGAACAGGTATGGCAGTAACCAGAGAACCGGTTCTCTCACTTTCCTTGAATATTAAATTGCCAGAAGTTCCTCTGTGGTGTATTGAGAAATCAGTTATCGAGGTCCTTTTACCGAGCCCATTCTCTGTTATGCTCATGACTGTATCGTTATCATCCACCATGAAGGAGTTGATTACTTCAGCACCGTTTAATTTCATTGATTTTACACCACGTGATGCACGGCCCGTTACAGATACCTCATCACTGAGAAATACAGCAGCCTTATTATTTGATGCGGCCACAAATATTTTCGATGGCTTTTCCAGATCCATTACAGAAACAACTTCATCCTGGTCATCCAGCTTTATTATCTTGAGCCCTGATTCACGCATATCCAGTATCTCCTTTACAGGAGTTTTTTTGATGAACCCCTTCTTGGTTACTATGATCAGGTGATTTTTAGAACTTTCAGGGGACTTCATTATCTGCCTGATTTTTTCGTTTTCTCCCATTTTCAGGAAGGTCCCCCCGATGCTTCCAAGAGACGTACGGGATTTCTTTTCTATTGTGTATGCCTTGGCTTTCAGTACCCTGCCGGTGTTGGTGAAGAAGTATATCATGTCATGGGACATGCATGAAAGTATGCTCCTTACAGTATCCTCCTTCCTGGTGGCAGTTATTGTGCCCTTACCTCCCCTTCTCTGGACATTGTATTCCTCAGTTGAAACCCTTTTGATCAGCCCGTTTTCGCTCAGTATCATTATTGATTCTTCGTTAGGTATGAGATCCTCGTCATTCCTTGAATTAATGTCCCTGTTAAGTATTCCGGTTCTTCTTTCATCGCCGAACTGCTTTTTTATCTCCAGCGTTTCCTGCTTTAATACATCACGCCTTGCGGAATCGTTATTTATAATCTGATTCAGCCTTGCTATATTTTCCTTAATGCTTACCAGTTCCTCATTTATCTTCCTTATTTCAAGGCCTGTTAACCTCTGTAATCTCATGTCCAGTATTGCAACAGCCTGCTTTTCAGAAAGACTTAGCTGGGACATCAATGAGGTTCTGGCTATCTCAGCGTTATCAGATGACTTTATTATTTTTATTACCAGATCAATATTCTGCAGGGCTATGGCCAGGCCTGCAAGTATATGCTCCCTGTCCAGCAATCTGTTGACGTCGTAAATTGAACGCTTCTTTATTATATCTAGCCTGAAATCAATGAAGCCAAGAATCATTTCATCCAGGGTCATTACCTTGGGCTCGTTGTTGAGAAGGACAAGGTTGTTTACACCTATTGTAGTTTCCAGGGGAGTGTGTTCATATAGCTGGTTGATTGTAAGTCCCTTGCTATCTTCATTTTTAACCTTTATAACAACCCTGATTCCATTCCTGTCGCTTTCATCTCTTATATCAGAAATATTGTTGATTACCCCATTCTTAACCTGTTCAGCTACGTTCTGTATATATAATGCCTTATTGACGCCGTATGGCAATGTTTTTATGATTATCTTTTTCTTTTCTGTATCGTCTATTTCACCCTGGCAGAAAACCTTGCCGTGGCCCGTCCTGTATATATTCAGAAGGTCAGAATTACGGTAAATGACTCCACCGCCCGGGAAATCTGGGCCTTTTACAAATTTCAGCAAATCTTCAACATTGCAACCGGGATTATCGATAGCATACATAATTGCATCAGAAACCTCTGTCAGGTTGTGGGGCACCATATTTGTAGCCATTCCAACGGCAATGCCAGATGTGCCGTTTATAAGAAGCTGTGGAATTCTTGAGGGGAAATATACAGGCTCATCCAGGGAACCGTCAAAGTTGGGGCTGAAGGGGACTGTTTCCTTTTCTATGTCCCGTACCATTTCCTCAGCCATTCTTCCCAGCCTGGCCTCTGTGTACCTCATTGCTGCAGGTGCATCCCCGTCAATGGACCCAAAGTTGCCCTGGCCATCTATCAATGTATATCTCAATGAAAAATCCTGGGCCATCCTTGCCAGTGCCTCATATATTGATGAATCACCGTGTGGATGGTATTTACCCATGGTTTCTCCTATGATACGGGCTGATTTTTTGTATGGTTTATCGTGGGTAACGCCAAGCTCAAACATAGAATATATTATCCTTCTCTGAACAGGCTTTAATCCATCACGAAAATCCGGTATGGCTCTGCTGACAATTACACTCATTGCATAATCTAGATATGATGTTTTGATTTCTTCTTCAATCGGTCTAAGTAACATTTATTTCACCTATATGTCAAGATTCTGGACGTACCTCGCGTTGTCCTCTATGAATTTTCTCCTGGGCTCAACCTTCTCTCCCATGAGTATATTGAAAAGCTGGTCAGCGTACAGTGCATCCTCTATGCTCACCTGTACAAGTTTTCTGGTTTCAGGGTTCATTGTGGTTTCCCATAACTGTTCTGGATTCATCTCTCCCAGACCCTTGAACCTCTGTATAACCACATTCTTTCCCATTCTGGCCACCTCCTTATCCTTTTCATCCTCACTGAAAACATAGACTATTTCGTTTCCCTTCTGGACGCGGAATAATGGCGGCTGGGCAAAGTATACATGCCCTCCCTGTATAAGCTCATTCATAAATCTGTAGAAGAATGTTAAAAGCAGTGTCCTTATATGCGCACCGTCAACATCCGCATCGGTCATTATGATAATTTTGCCATAACGGAGGTTTTTCAGGTCAAACTTATCCTTTATATTTGTACCTATGGCGGTAATAAGGTTCTTTATTTCCTCATTTTCCAGGGCCTTGTTATCATTGGACTTTTCAACATTTAATATTTTGCCCCTAAGTGGAAGTATTGCCTGATATTCTCTGTTCCTTGCCTGCTTTGCAGAACCTCCTGCAGAATCTCCCTCAACAATATATACCTCTGTTTTATCGGAATCATTTGATGAGCAATCTGCAAGTTTTCCCGGCAGTGTCCCGCTCTCCAGAGCTGTTTTTCTCCTGACAAGCTCCTTTGCCTTTCTGGATGCCTCCCTTGCCGCGGCGGCAGCAAGCACCCTTTTTATTATAGAGTCTGCAACAGGTGGATATGATTCGAAGTAGTCCTTCAGATATTTTTCAGTTATGGAAGACACAATGCTTTTGACAACAGAGTTGCCGAGCTTTTCCTTGGTCTGTCCCTCGAACTGTGGGTTGAACATCTTAACATGGATTACTGCAGTGAGCCCCTCCCTGGTATCGTCCCCGGTGAGTGCTGTTACGCCTTTTATTAAATTTTTTGATTTCGCGTAGTCAAGAACAGCCCTGGAAAGCCCTGTATGGAAACCTGTCATATGTGTTCCGCCCTCGGGTGTTTTAATATTATTGACAAAACTTTCTTCCATCCCGCTGATTCCATCAGTATACTGAAGGGCAAATTCAACCACATAGTCCTTATATGCCTCATGGCAGTATATCGGATCCCTGTTGACTGCCTCCTTGCCCTGATCCAGGAACTGGACATACTCAACCAGCCCACCCTCAAAGTGGAATTTTTCGTGTTTGCCGGACCTCTGGTCAGTTAGCTCTATAGTTATATTGGGATTCAGAAATGCCAGGTCCATTATTCTCTGTGAAATTGTTTGGTATGAGAAATCTATGCTATCGAATATTGTTGCATCCGGGAAAAATTTTATTACAGTACCATGATCCGGGTATTTCAGCTCAATATTGCTGATTTCCGGGTCTTCAGATTGTTCTGACCTGCCAATAACCTTCAAACCGGATACAGGCACGCCCTGCTTGAATTTCTCGTAATAAATCTTACCATCCTTCTTTACAAGGGCTATAAGATAATCAGACAGTGCATTCACAACATGGACACCAACACCGTGAAGCCCGCCTGTAACCTTATAGACTTTCTTGTCAAATTTTGCACCGCTATGGAGCTCCGTCATGACTATTTCCAGTCCTGGCCTCTTGTACTTAGGATGTATATCTACCGGAATTCCCCTGCCATCATCTTCTACAGACAGCGATCCATCCCTGTATATAACTATATTAATATCAGAGCCGTAGCCTGCCATCGCCTCGTCTATACAGTTGTCAACGACTTCGTATACCATATGGTGAAGTCCTTCCGGCCCTGTAGACCCTATATACATACCCGGAACTTTTCTAACTGCCTTGAGCCCCTCGAGAATCTGTATCTGTGATGCATCATAATTGTCCATTGCCTTATCCATAGTATCTAAGTATAATACAACATATAATTATAAGGTTTATGTCCGGATCAAGATATCCAGCAAAATTATTGATTTTTCTAGATAGAAAAATGTTTTATCGGTTAATCAATGGTGATAAATGGATTATATTATTTCAAATGGCTGGAATATAGAAACTGGAATTTTCACCGGAAAAAATCCCGATGAGTACGTAAAAAAAATCCTTGAAGTAAATAGCAAGGATGCCATGTATGAAAGCCGGAGCGTGAGACTGAAATTCAGGCATAAATTTCATGGAGTTAAATATTTGCCATTACTGCATGATTCAATTAATAATGTAGATTACCTGTCCCTGGGGTTTGTATATGATAGTTACGGGCATCTGGGTTTCAACAGAATAGAGGTAAGAAACAGAAAAGCCTATATTTTTATTGCTGATAAAAACTATTTTTCTGGTAAAGAGGGAAATGTAAGGGTCAGAATATTCAACACATGCTCGGTCAAGCACATTCTTGCAGCCTCGGTCCACATGGAGGATAAGATAAAATTTCTTATGAATTATGATAATAATAACATCTATTATAACAAAATTATTCCTGAAGACTGTGCTTTTATTATAGATGCCGAAATATCAAGGGAAACTGAATCATTCCGGGAGACTATTTCCTTTGGGAAGGAGATTATTAATAGAACAATGGTTTACAATAGATTGAAAATTTTCAGATTCAGCTTCAATGAAAAACACTGCTGTGGAATTATTCAGGGTGGTTATGACCATTTATTTCTTTATAAAGTTGCTGTGAAACTTGGAACAGACACAGGGAAAGTTTAAATTATTTTCTAATAATCAATTTCTTTTCGTTACCCTCATCTTTGTAATCCGAAAGTTTTAATTTTGCTGCACTTACCAGCTGTCCAAATTTTTCAGCGTTGAATGGGAACTTTTCAGATAGGAAGATTACACTGATTTCCTCTCCATCATCAAGGTCAAAATAAAGACCCTTTAAATAGGCTTTCAGATAGTTTTCCGGGTCACCTCCACATATAACGTTTCTCTGGTCATCTGTTTTCATAATTCAGATATTACAACTTAGAACTTATGATTTTTTGTTTTTAATATATGAATAATATCCATGCTCACTGTTGAAGCTGTTATCCACGTGGATAAAATTTTAGCACAATGTAAAATATTTATTGATTATCTAATAATTTAAGAATTATATCAGCTCGTATAAAATAGCCATATAGATATGGTAGACCATTTCCAAATTTCTTATATATTCGATTTAAAAGCAAGTATTCTGTTTATATAGCGTGCTATCCTGTTTCAAGGTATAAAATTATTTTCGATAAATATAAAGCATACTTTAGTGGTTTAAAATTTATAACAATATGTTTATACATATATTTATATATTAAAATTAATTATAAATTAATGGAAACAGAAAATCTTAATAAAAATTCCATACCGCTGAGACGTTTTATAACATTGACCATGTCGGGCATATTTGTTTATGGATTTGCAATTTCAGTGGCCGGAGGTTATATCGACTACGCTGGAGGTGCTGCAATTTATGTTGGCATTTTAGGTTTAGTTGTAGTTCTTCTTATGTCTATTCCAATTATGGAATATACCAGATTGGCACCATTTGCAGGTGGTTACTACGGACTTGCAGAGATGGGGTTCGGCAAAGCAGTCGGGAAGTTTACAGCCATACTGAACTATGCATATTATTCATTTTTGCAGGTTGGAAATGGATTGATAACTGCGGAAATAATGCTTGTGGCCATATATATTGTATATGGAATATTACTTCCATTTGTGCTTGTACCTGTTATAGCCCTAATCACAGTTTTTGTAATGTACATAGGGGCAAAATATCAGGTTAGAAACCTGGCAAGAATCATAGAGATAAGCGTATGGGCGCAGGTGGGTGTTATGCTTGCAGCTGCTGTTTATGTTATATTAACAACGCAGAACAACTCCCTGACTTATTTAAACCCGTCATCTTCTCCTACAGGATTTGCTGGTATAGGACTTGGTGCTGCTGTTTCTGGGTTTCTAACATTTGAGGCATACGGGAACGGTTTATTCTTCTCTGAGGAGGGAATAAAGCCC
>JAKAAU010000070.1 GCA_021802165.1 Thermoplasmata archaeon | reverse complement strand
TTATTATATAATAAATGCAGGCAGTAGACTGGATCCAGCCCCTAAATACCATCCTAATATAATCAGGATGCCATAACTTATTGTTTAATTTTAGGGATATTTAACCTGAACGCCGGGAGCCCCATGTGTTAGCTGGAAGGTGAAGCGGCCTTGCACATGATTTATTGTAGAAAACAGACATTCCAATAAATATATGTAGTTAAATAAAAAAATATTTTATAATAGGTATTAATTCAATCCATGATGGCTCAAAAGCTAATATGGAAGGTTACTGTTACGGGCAGAAAAAATTCAGGGAAAAGCTCTATTGTATCAGAGGCAGTATACAGTACAGCAACCCCAATAAATAGCAAGGGCTTTGTAAGGAAAAAGGTAAATATTGATTTTATGTCCAGTGAATATGACATAGATCTTTTATTTCTTGAAATGCCTTACGAGACACTTAATGAAAAATTTCTTTCAAAATCCACTTTTGTCCTCCTGGTTGTTGATATAACCGATATGGAAAGTCTTCAGGACGCCAGAGAATTTCTCAGCGAATACAGCGATGAAATGGAAATATTTATCATAGCAACAAAAGCGGATATGAGATACGCATCCCAGTTCTGGGAACCGGAAATTTCTAAACTAGCAGATGAATACGGAGTGGTGTATTTTATTTACAGCAACAGGGATGATTTTTCAGGTATTCTAAAGGAAATTATTGGATACGCCCTGACAAAAATTTATAATCCGGGTAAATAATACAATGCAATGGACATAATATGTAATAGCATCCATTTTCAGTTTTCAGGCATGGATGCGTCACAGATATTAAACAGATATCACACCGGAAAAATAGCTGGAGATACAATGTTTCTAGAACCCTGTGAATCCATATATCTATGCATGAAAGGCAAGATCGCGCCTGTTGAAAACATGAGCATGTCAGAGGTCATCTCCAGTGTATTTCATGATGACCTTTATATTTACTATGTATATTCTGTACTGAAATCCAAGGGATTCATAGTTAAAAGGGATGGTAACAAGTTTTATTACAGAAGGGTCGGAGAAAATTTCGGAATTCCAGTCATACTGATCAAGGAGGGGGATGTGATTGATTTCTCCACATTATACGTTGATTCCCCTGCAATATTCATTACAGTTGATGAGGAAAAAAGCATAACATACTTCAGGGCAACCCCGGTTGATCCTTCAGGCAATATAAGATCACATGTGGTAAAGGGCGGTGCTGGAAAATTAAATAATGTTTACTATACTGTAAATCAGGAGCCAGCATGGTTCGGGCAGGATTTCATGGGTGCCAGGATATTGAATAAATTTGAATCTGCATATATCCTGGATGAAATACATTCAGATGAGGATCTGCTTTACAGGGACCTGGTGGACAGGAATTTCATAGTGAAAAGCGGTTTCAAATACGGACAGAATTTCAGGATTTATTCAGATTCCATGAACGACCATGCGGAATTTCTTGTAAGCCTCATGAAATGCGACGAATGGTATAAAATAAGCAGGGCAATAAGGCTTTCAGTTAGTGTGAGAAAGAAAACGCTTCTTGCAGGCTTTATTGAAAATAAATTAAAATACCTCTACATGGAGAGGCTGAGGGATATTTAAATCTGTACTTCAAAATCATCTATTTTTGATTTCATCTCGTCATAGGATTTTATGTCTCCCCTGTTCTTTAGAATTTCCCTGGAAAGCAGCCAGTAAATGACTGCAAGGGACATCCTCCCCTTGTTATTGGTTGGAATTATCAAATCTACAAAATCGGTTTTGTTGTTGGCATCACACAGGGCAATTATGGGTATTCCTATCCTTATTGCCTCCTTCATAGCCTGTGTATCAGCCAGTGGATCTGTTATCAGAATAACCTTCGCATCATAGTATGTTTTAAGATTCGGGTTTGTAAGTGTACCCGGAATAAACCTTCCTATTATAGAACTTGAACCAACTATTTCAGAAAACTTCGCGACAGGTTTAAATGCATACTGCCTCTGCGCAACTACCAGTATCTGGTCTGGTCTGAATCTCGATAGCATTTTACCTGCCTCTATGAGTGCATGGTTAGTCTTTTTTATATCGAGTATGTATAAACCATCGTTTCTGATTTTGAATATGTAATCATCCATATCCTTTGATTTTACCTGTGTTCCTATATGGACACCGGATTTCTGATATTCTTCCTCCGGTATTAGTAACTGCTCTTCCATCATAATTATTACCTTTTTATTGAATTATAAATTATTATATAATTATTCCCATTCTATAGTTGCAGGGGGTTTATCCGTTATATCGTATACAACCCTGTTTATTTCCGGGATTTCATCAGTAATGCTTACAGATATGTCAGATAGGAGTTCCCAGTCCGGCCTGGAAAATGTGCCTGTCATTCCATCCAGCGTATCGATCATTCTTATGGCCACCGTCTCCCCGTAAGTTCTCTGGTCACCGTGCACACCTGTTGATTTTACAGATAAGAGTACACAGAAATACTGCCATGGCCTTTCTCCATTATACCTCTCATTTACTGACCTTTCAAGTATGTCTGTCGCCCTTTTTAATATATCAAGCCTGTACTCTGTTACCTCTCCTATAATTCTAATAGCAAGCCCCGGTCCAGGAAATGGCATAACCTCGGGTAATCCGAAGTATCTAGAAATTTCTCTGACCTCATCCTTATAAAGGTCCCGCAGGGGCTCAATGAGTTTGAATCCTAGATTCTCAGGAAGCCCACCCACATTATGGTGGCTCTTTATGGTATCCCTGGATTGGCCACCGCTCTCTATCCAGTCAGGGGCTATGGTTCCCTGGAGTAGATACGTTGCCCCGTAGGAAACAGCCTCCTGATGAAAAACATCAATGAATGTTTTTCCTATAATCTTCCTTTTTGTTTCCGGGTCTGTTACACCCTTCAGATTCTCCAGAAAAATTTTCTTTGCATCAATCAATTTATACGGTATCCTGAATTTTTCAAAGAGGGATTTGACCCTTTCTACCTCATTCAACCTCAGAAGCCCGGTGTCAACAAAAACAATCTCTATGTTTTTAATAGGGGCTGCTATCATCGAAAGTAATGTGCTGTCCTGCCCACCTGAACATGCAAGAATGCCCTTTCCATGAAGGTTTGATATAATCATCTCCCTGCTCTCAGCCACAAATTTTTCAGCGTCCATATCACGTAATAAAATTATATTATTAATCCTTATACATATCAATGGAAAATAGTATGTTTTATATCTGTATACATTATCTTAATACAGATGAATATAATAAAACGTATTATCATAAAATTAGGCCGGTTTTTCAGTTCAAACGTGTTCAAAACCGTTTTAATTCTAATGACAATAGTTTTAATTGGCTCATATCTGGAATATATCTCACAGGTAAATATACTGGGTAGCCAGATAAAGAGCCCTGAACTGGCAATATGGTTCGTTTTTCAAACTGTTACCACCGTTGGATACGGTGATGTTGTTCCGGTTAATCTTACAGGAAGAATAATTGCCATTATAATCATGCTTGCCGGCATAGGAACTGTGAGTACACTTACAGCATCTACTGCTGCATATATGACCAATGTTAAATTGAAACATAGGATAAGGAGGATTAAAATGAAAAATCATACAGTAATATGTAATTATAATGATTATTCAAGTAATATAATATCAAATTACCTGAATAGAAAATTGAAAATAGACTCGCTGGTCTTGATTGCAAACGTGAAGGAAAACCCTGTAAAATCTGATTATGTCTTTTTTACCCCGGGCGATCCCACGGATGAAAAAACACTGGAGGCTGCAAATGCGGCGGAGGCGAAACGCTTTATTGTTACCGGGGATTTCAGCTCTGATATACCACCCAATCTTATAGACGCAAAGACCATACTGAATATTTTTCAAATAAGAAAATTAAACAAATCTGCAGAAATTATCGCACAGGTAGCAAAATCCGAGAATGTCCCAAACGCAAAGAATGCCGGTGCAGACGAGGTTATAACGTTAAACGAATTGAGCGCTCTGGTAATATCAAAATCAATAATGAACCCCAAGCTCCCTGATTTTGTCCTGAAATTGCTATCCTCTGGCAATGGGCCAAAAATTTATTCAGTAAAAATACCTGAGAAATATATCGGTCATAAAATCATTGATTTCCTTAAAACATTCAATAAAATAATTATATTATCTGTACTGAAAGATGACACTTATATATTCCCGGTCGGAAGCGAATACGAATTCGGGGAAAATGATGTAATTTATTTTGTATCAGAAGAAAGTGAAATTAAAGGTTTGTTAAAATAATTTTATTTATGTTTTCATTATTGCCCCGAGAAATATCAGGAGGCCTATTACCACACCTATAATGGCGGCAATTATGTAAAATACAGTAGGCTCAAGAACTCTCGTTATGAAGCTGACGCCGAATACATCATGTGAACCCAGTATTACAAATATTCCTACTAACAAACCTACAACCAACAAGCTGGCTCCAACTATCCTGCTTTTGTTGCTTCCAAAATATGCGGTTAAAATTCCGAATATTATGAGGGACAGGGCAAGCAAAGCAAGTAAGACCAGAAAAAATACATCCCAATTCCAAGAAAAACCTGTCATATCATCACCTATAATTTAATCTCCGCAAGTGTTTTTGTTTCAACAACGCCATTGATGCTTCTTATATCCTGGATAACGAGTTTCCCTATCTCGGTCATTTCATCCGTGTCCATTTTGAGTATAAGATCATATTCGCCAAGTAGCGGATGCACCTCTGTTACATATTTTAATTTAGACACCTTATCATATATTTCATGTTCCTTACCTGGTAAAACTCTTATAAGGACAAAAGCAACTGACATTTATGGATAAGGTATTATTTCAATATAAATTTTGTTGTCATGCGTTTTATAAAATTAATGGAAATATCATTCAAATGATATTAGGAAGTTCTATTTCTAAGGTGCAGCAGAAAGTCATCATACCCAACAGTGGATTGCTCCGAAGTCTCCATATTCTTTACCGTAACTGTATTCTCTTCAACCTCCCTGTCGCCTATTATTATGGCATAATTACAGCCTGAGGCACTTTTTATCTGCGATGATATCTTTCTATGTGTCATGTCCACCAGTGCTATTTTATTGAGGCTTCTGATTCTGCTTGCTATCTTAATTATGTACTCATCATCTGAACCTGAAAGGTTGCATATGTAATAGGATTCCTTTAAATTACGTTTGACCCACAGGTCCTGCCGTTTTAAAAGCAGTTCAATTACCGCATCACCAATGGCGAATCCCACAGCCGGTATTTCCTCATCTGTAAATAGTTTTGACAGACCGTTATACCTTCCCCCTCCGAGAATAGCCCTCAACTCCCCCTTTACGTCAAAAGCCTCAAAAACAATACCTGTATAATATGAAAGCCCCCTTACTATAGAGAAATCAAAATTTATCGTGCTTTCTGTGTAAAGGCCTATCAGTTCAAAGGTTTTCTTAATCCTATCAATCCTGGGTTTTATCTCATCATAATTCTTGACAATCTTCTTTACCTTTTTTTCAAGTCCACCTGTATCTGTTTTCTCAGACAGAAGTGATAAAATCTTCTTAACCACATCCTCCCCGGCGCCTATCCCGTTAAGCAGTGATGAAAAACTGGCTCTGTCCAGCTTCTTATACTTATCAATAATTGAAAAGGCTTCAGGTATATTTTCTATTCCCAGGTCATCCAGAATATATTCCATAAGAAATCTGTCATTTATGTTGATCTCATAAACTCCTGAGAGACCCAGATAATCCAGTATGCTGGACGCAAGCCCTACAATTTCGGCATCAGTTTCTTCAGAATCTATGCCAAACATGTCTGCATTGAATTGATAATGTTCCCTGAATCTTCCCTCCTGCGGTTCCTCATACCTCCACACTTTTGGAAATGAATACCATCTTATAGGTCTTGGCAGGTCTTTTCTTGCAGTCAGAAGCCTGACAGTAGACGGGGTAGCCTCAGGTATCATGGTGACTTCCCTGCCGCCCTTATCAACAAAAGAAAATGTTTGATTTACAAGTTCTGTTCCGGATTTCAGCCTGTAAAGATCCAGCGGCTCCAGGCTCGGGAAATCTATCCGCTTATATCCAAAGTTTTCAGCGGTGTCAGTAATTTTTTTGAAAAAATATTCCCTGATCTCCATATCCTCCGGATAATGATCACGAAATCCCTTTATTTTTTCAATTTTCATATTTCCCCTTTGTACTCTTCACCTTCATATATTACAGATTCTATTTTTTTCATAGTTTCTTCATCTATATCATTTGTTGCATGTGCATAGTGGAAATGAATTCTTATTCTTGGAAATATATCCTCCCTCTTCTCTGCATGGTTTTCAAATGAGCAATTCCATCCTAAATCTTTACACTTAAAGTAATAGGTCATAGTACCATATTAATTTTTAATATAAAAACAATTATTATTTAATAAGTTATCTCCTTTTATGCATGGAAAAAATATTTTGATAACCGGTGGTGCAGGTTTTATCGGTTCAAACATGGTAGAAAAATTACTGCCGGATAATATGGTTACCGTAATAGACAACCTTAACAATCATGTGGGTGAAAGATTTATAAGGGCCTTTAAGGGAAATAAAAACCTGGAGTTTATCAACGCTGATCTATTATCATTTGATTTCAATAAATTGAAAAATATAGACGTGGTCATCCATTTCGCAGCCAATTCTGATGTCCGGTATGGATCAGAAGACCCGGTAAAAGATTTTGAAAACAATGTTGTGGTTACCGAAAATATACTGGAATACATGAGAAAGAACGATGTAAAACAGATCCTTTTTGCCTCTTCCTCAACTGTATACGGTGAAGCCTCAGTTATGCCAACACCTGAAAATTATGGTCCTTATATGCCCATATCATCCTACGGTGCATCCAAAATGTCCAACGAAGGTTTCATTACAGCATATTCTCATTATTATGGCATGAGGGGTACAATTTTCCGTTTTGCAAATATAGTTGGAAAAAATTCCACGCATGGTGTTATATATGATTTTATAAACAAGCTTATGAAAAATCCCGGTGAGCTGGAAATACTTGGAGATGGAACACAGAGGAAATCCTATATGCACGTTACCGACTGCGTTGATTCTATGATATACGTTCATGAAAAATTTGACAAAACTGATATAATAAATCTGGGCAACAGGGATACAACATCTGTTAAAACCATTGCAGATTACGTGGTCAAGAGAATGGGATTGAAGAATGTCAAATATAACTACACAGGAGGCGTTGGAGGAAGAGGATGGAAGGGAGATATAAAGATAACGCACCTTGCCATAGATAAACTCATGGCTACAGGCTGGAAGAGCAGGTACACAAGCGATGAATCCGTGGATACGGCTGTGCAGGAAACAATAAAGCAGTTGAAAAACACTGATTAAAGTTTCAGCTGTGCATGTCAGAAACCATTACCTCAAAATGCAGTACATATAGATTTATTTATAAACAGTAAAGGGATTATTTGAACAATGAAACATGTGCACAG